>NZ_PYHV01000056.1:0-1886 GCF_004766475.1 Pseudoalteromonas sp. KS88 | reverse complement strand
CAAAGGGGAGTCCATGTAGCCCTGTTAATGGGCAAAATACAGCTGGCTAAAATGTTGAGGAACGAAAACAGCCAACTGTATTTTGTCCTTGTTAAACAGCTTGTTATATGCACTATGCTAGCTATTTAATACCATCTTTTTTTAGCGAATTGTTGAACCGTAAACACATTAGAATTATTGGAACCTGTAAAAAAGCAAAACAATACGCAAAAGCTTTTAACGCAACAGTGTAATCGTAATTAACAAGTTGCAATAAACCTAATAAAACACAAACACAGGCAAAAAATACTTCCATGCGAATAGCATAAAATTTTAGGAGTTTAAATCTATCGCTCATAGTACCTGTGCGCAAAACGCCCCGCTAATGGGCAAATAATTGTTGGCTAAAATAGGCGACGCAGGAGCAAAAGCCAACTGTTATTTGTCCTGTTAAGCGCCTTGTTAGCAGTACTTTGCCATATGACTATCAAATTGCTCTGCTAGTTTTAAATACTCATCAACCCAGCCATTTTCCATTGCTATTTCTTGTAATGGTGCTGTTGGTAAGAACAAGTAATTGAGTTTACTCACATTCACTTTGCCTGAACTCTTTAGCAAATGTAATTGCTTATTTATTATTTGTACTGTTTCTTCGACTTCCATATCTGACCATATAGAGTCTTCTGACTTTGCGAGGTACGATAAAATTTGTTCCAATATTTGAGTTAATGGAACCCTAGCATCTCGTCTAATTTTTCGTTTAAATATCAGATTCCAGAGAAAATTCATCTTGTACTGCTAACGCCTCAATCAGAGGCAAATAATAGTTGGTTAAAATTAGCGACGCAGGAGCAAAACCAACGGTTATTTGTCCTGTTGAATTGACTTGTTAGTGTGTTCCTGCTCATTTTTTTTAATATTTTCTTTATGCTTTAACATATTAAGCTCATGCAGCTTATTAAAAATAAGTCTGTAATTTACGTAACTACCAGCAAATATTGCTGCAAATAAAACAGGAATAGTAGTAAGAACGCCTTTTAAATCACCAACCGTATCACGAGATTTTGATAGAGAAAGAAATATCTCTGAAGCACCACGCAAACCATTACCTGAATTCGGCTCGGTCGATCCTTCATCAATCAACGACAACATTGTTCGAGACAAAATCTCACAAATTGATTGAAAAAAATCGGGCATTAAAACATAGATAGAGAACAAGACGATAAAAAATATTGAGGTATTAATCGCGCCAAGCATAGCACCAGCTTTCGCTTCGTATGACTTAACGTCTTTCTCAATTGATTCAATCATATAAATTTAACACTCGATCCTTAATGAACACACTAACGCCCACTTAAGCGGACAAAAATTGTTGGCTATAATGTGGAGCGGAGCGAAACGTAGCCAACTGTTTTTGTTCCGTTTAAAGTGCTTGTTAGGCGCTACTTACTAAACTCTGATTTGATTAATTTTCCAGAGAGTATATCGATCAACGCAAAATAACCTGCAAAATTATTTACAGCAATAGTATTACCTTTTGTTTCCTCTCGGAGAATATGCGTATATGCATCATTAGTGTGGTTTGTTGCATTTTCGGCTACCCAAACTACTTCACCAACTTGATCAATACAGCACATATTATTTGCAACTGAGTTGCTATTAAACTCCATATAATCATAAACAATGAATGCATTATCTCCGATTTCCTCAGCATCTAAAATAGAATGAGGAAGTTCAAAACTCTTCCCTTTAAACTCTAATACATTGCTTTGAAAGTGAATCATCATGTACGCCTAACACCCTAATAAGGGGCAATTACTCGTTGGCGAAAATGGCGCAGCCGCCAACGAGTAATTGTCCCAGTGACCGCAGGGAACGAGCTTGATTTGCTTGTATGGATAATAAAC
>NZ_PYHV01000055.1:0-1140 GCF_004766475.1 Pseudoalteromonas sp. KS88 | reverse complement strand
TCAATAAATGGTGCTGATGTTGGTGGTAAGTTCTCAGTAGGTAATAACTCACCTATGGATATTAACAGTCAACAACAAAATGCTAAAAATGACCCTTTGGCTCAAAATATCAGTAATTACGCAAAGAAAAACGAATATTCAACAAAAGCAAAGTCTGTATATTCCGATATACCAGCGGATGAATCCAATATGGATGAAAATATAAAACCTTATGAACAGGTTACTTTACATCACACTGGGAGTGCCGAAACGCCGAAGGAAGTGGAAGATATGCACCGTGCAAACGAAGGTGCTGTAACTTTAATGAGACAGGCATTGAGTAAACTAGACTTAGCACAGGCATATAATAATGCAGATGTTGGATATCACTACATGATTGATGAGGACGGAACAATTTATGAGGGGCGTTCTCTTAAGTATGCTGGGGCACACGTAGGGGGGCATAATCAAGGTAATATCGGCGTAGCCTTTTTGGGCAACTATACGCGGAGGGAACTGTCATCGGCTCAGTTTAAAGCAGCTCGACAAATACTAGGAAACTTAAGAGATAGGTTTAAATTACCAGGAGGCTTTATCAGAACACATGGTGAGTTTAACGGTGAGAAGCATAACGAGTTGAGAGGTGCTACGCGGCAAGTTAACTTATTAAGGGAAGAGTTCAAATGATTAAAAAGTTTATATTGATCAACTCATTACTTTTTGTACTCGTGTTAGGTATTCATTTGAGCAAATCAGCTTTTAATGGTGTGCTAATGAGTTTGCCTGAACAAGCACGCTATGAATACGTAAACTTCATTTTAAGAGGGGATAAATTACTTCATTTGAAAGTTGTTACTTTGGAACTCCTTTTGGAGAGGAAGTATGATGCAGATATTCAGATACTTTTTACTCTATGTGATAGAACCAGTAAAACCATTGGCGAACCAATACCCCAATTAGCAGTGAAAGTTATACATCAAAATTATAACGATAAGCTTTTGGAGTTATTAGATTTTTACAAACATGATGAACTTTCTTCTCAAATCATTAAAAGGCAAATTGAAAAGTTGCAACTAAAATAAACAATGAAAATAAACAAGAAATGAAAATAAACAAGACACCCATCTTAAATTTTTAGGCAGCGCACGGGTATTTACCGAC
>NZ_PYHV01000054.1:0-1663 GCF_004766475.1 Pseudoalteromonas sp. KS88 | reverse complement strand
CATATACAAAGCATGACCAAGGATAAAATCGATAGTGTTTTCTTTGCAAAAATCAGCGACCCAATACCAACAGTGCATGCACTCTACGCCAACAACAATGTCACCGATATACGGTTTAAGTAGTTTTAGTAGCGCTTCTGGTTCATCTTTAATTTTCTTGTGAACAAGGATAAGTCCTGTATTATCAATGATACAGACGTAAAGTAATCGCGCGTGTAAATCGATTCCACAATAATATGGATGCATGTTATTGTAAAAGTTCATTGAGCTTTCTCCTTTAAGGTTGGTTGCCTTTTCAGCGTAGCGAATAATCGCGATGCTGGGGAGGAGGCTCAATGAGTATCAAGGCACTCAAGCAGGACAAAAAACAGTTGGCTTTTTGCTCCTTCGTCGCTAAGTTAAGCCAACAATTTTTTGCCTCTTAGTGAGGCGTTATATTTTTATCTCTGTTCAATATCATAGGTGAAATAATATTGTTATAAATTCTAAAAAAGGTATAGTACCAAGCGAAAATTTAACTACTTATATTACCTTAAAATTAAAAATGGAGTTTTAATATGACTGATCATACGTCAGTAAAAAATGCTATCAATGCTTTTTATAAAGGAGCTGGTCTAAATCTTACTTTCAAAGGAGATGTAAATGCTCGTGTAGCAGAAGTCTTTGGTGAAATGATCTTTGCAACTCAAAAATGCTCAACTGCATTAAGTTGGGTTCCACGACCTAGTGGAGGGAAGGCAACAATATCTTGGATCGTAAGAAACTTTTCTCAAAGTGTTTTAAGACAAATAGAATCAAAGCAATCACGAACTTGTGCTAAAGAAGTAGTACGTAATTATAGAACTAAATTACAGCTTGCTGCATTAGGCATATAAAATGAAAATAATAATCCCTTTTTTCCTATTAATTATATCTAATAATGTATTTGCAACTAATGTAATTCAATTTCCAGAATCAAAGTGCTCAACAGATACCTTACAGCTAAATATTGTAGACGTATCTTTCTGCCCTGTGAAACATGACTTAAAGAAAATAAACTTTCTTGGTTTATCTGCACACACAGTGACAATTTTGAATAATGGTAAAGAGCTAACAATAGGAGTTAATCCTCCGGATATTGCTATATCAAACCTTCACCAAAAGTTTAATATGACAGTGCATGAATTTTTCTTAAACTTATACGGTAATACATTAAACACTGACAAATTAGATGGTATAAAGGAAGCATTTGATATAGACAACTCAAATAAGATGAAGGTTTATCGTAAAGATGATTTGTTTGCTTTTACTATTACTGGAAGTAATGTGGATTACGATAGGATATATCTTAATAAAGTAGACAGTGATTTGATTTATCAAATCACTGGTGAGTTTGATGAACACGAACTTTTAGAAATACTTTCAAGGATCCAGTACTAAAAATATAACACATATGAGCCTTAACTCTGTCAATAGGCACTAGTATTCTTTTTGACCGTTTTTATACAGTGACGGTCAATTCTAAATCAATAAACAAATTCGTTTACTTCGTCTGTCGATGCGGCTGTTAAGCAAGTAGCTTACGGCAAACACATCTAGGGTGCGTTACGCAGTAATCTCTTATTGCGATCTCATCGCAGCCAGATTTTTTCCCATATCCTTTTGGGGTTGCTGGGGCACTACG
>NZ_PYHV01000007.1:185438-450375 GCF_004766475.1 Pseudoalteromonas sp. KS88 | reverse complement strand
TTTCATGCGTGTAATTTAGGTATAACAGTGATAACCGCTCACTTAATGAACGATGAGCGAGTGATAATAGAAAAAGAGATAAGTTTTAGCCCAAAATGGTAAACTTAATAGCACTGTTATATTTGCTCAATTAAAGTGGCTGTCTAGTTTATTTAGTCTAGTTTATTTAATTATGCGTGTAATTTAGGTTTAACAGTGATAACCGCTCACTTAATGAACGATGAGCGAGTGATAATAGAAAAAGAGATAAGTTTTAGCCCAAAATGGTAAACTTAATAGCACTGTTATATTTGCTCAATTAAAGTGGCTGTCTAGTTTATTTAATTAACTAACACTAACAGTGCGAAAAAAATGATGTGGTTACCCACGACGGTAGAGGTGCAAATTTCCTGGCAAAATATATGCATGTACTTTTTTACTTTTACCTGCTTTATGATTACCTTATGGGGAATGCTTGAGGTAATTAACGTGCAACTTTTGTGCTATAAAAGTTGCACGTGTTGGTCAGCTTAAAGCTTGCCTAGCCAATAGCTATTTTGGTAGATATTTTCCTTGTATGTTGAATCGCTATAATCGTACACTCGTTGCCAAAATAGACGGTCTAATAAGTAGTTATTGCCATCTTTATGAAGCAATTTAAAGTTTATCAGAGAAAGGTATGTGCCTGTTTCATTTGATAAAGTGCTTGTTTTACAAGTTGTAAAATCAGTCGCTTCTGGGCAGTTTGACATCAAAGCAAATGTAATGCTGTTATCTTCTTCAAATTGCCAGTACGTGTTTGGTTCTAAGCCAGAAGAATTTGTAAGCCCATTTTGTGCATAGCTAAAGAAAGAGCCAGTATTGTCATCATTTAAATACCAGTAAGCTGTACTATAGCCAGAGTTATAGTCATCACGCAGGTAATTAGAGAAATGTTTGTAGTCTGCGAGTGTTACCTCTTCTTCATCAAGCACCTTAACAAGTGTATAACCCAGCATTATTTGTCTTTGCTCTTTGTCACGGCCATGTGCAAAAATGGTTTGTCCGTCAAATAGCTCAAAGAATTGTAGCGTGGATTCGTGGCCACCTCCTGTCACTTTAACTGTCTCTCCATTGTTATCGAGGTTAAAGGACATACGAAGCAACTCTTCATTAGTTGGGTTTTGAAAGGTAACAGTTGCGCTGTCAGCTGCTGTAATTTTAAAACTAGTCGGTGCAGATCGTATTGTAAGCCCTTCTTCTGTATCTACACTACCTAAGATAAGCCGCCCTGTGTAGTGAACTCCTGTATCAAGCTCTGGAACCGCAATGGGTGTTATTTTTCTAACAGCGAACACGCTTTCTTGGGTTTGCATTGCGGCAAGTAACTCAGGCGTTTCAAGAATATTTTCTGCTGTAAAGTCATTATGGTAACTCAATGAATGCGATAGTTTGATAACGAGAAATTCATTAAATTGAGTAACAACGTCTGCGTGTTCCAAATTTACATCGAATTGTGCGTTAAATGAACCTTGATCTTTGTTTTGTTGTCTTTGGTCAATTGTTGCAATTGTTTTGGTTGAGTTTATATTTAGCCTAGTGCCATCTAATATAGCAGAAAAATCAGCGTATTCAGTTCTAGTTGTTGTCGAGCCCGGGCTATCGAACATGGGCAACGAAACTGAAATTTGCGTTTCGAAAAAGCTGTCTTCATTTTGTGCGTTCAAGTGACTCACAATTTTATATGATGAAATTGAGTGGTTAGTGTAATAGCCTGAGGAAATATCCGAATTAGTATTTTTATATAGTGTAACTACTTCACCTCTATCTTCATTCACATTAAAAAATTCAACACGTATAGCGTCATCACGCTTTGCAAGCACATCAATTTCTATAAGCTCTCTTTGCGCGCATCCGCCTCCAACACACGTTGGGACAAACTGCGTGCTTAACGTTATTACGTCAGGATTGCTCCAGTAAAAGCTACTTAAAATATTGTCATTAAATAGTACGCCTCTTTCTTCGTTTGCAAACGAAATCAGTATATCTTGATTATCTGTATGCCAACTACCCATGATTTCACTGTTGGTCAGCTCAATGGGTTGCCATGCTTCACGATTTTCTGCAACATTAACAAACAACTGATACTGATTACTTGCTTGCCCGTCAGATATTTCTACAGTAAACGTATGGTTATTAACCTCAAAAAGGCTGGGGTTAACATTAAATGTTGCTTGGTTATTTTCAGTGCTTACCGTTATCCATTGTGGTTGATTAATAATGGTTGCACTAATTTCATCGCCTTGCTGGTCATAAAGGTCAACAATCAGGCTAGCCGTTTCAAGAGCTTTACTGTTAATTGATAGTGTTCCAGAGAGTGTAGGGGGCGTATTTATTTCAATAGGGTCTGTGTCCTCTGATGTATCTTCACAGGCTGTTAAAACTAAAGCAAGAAGAGGCACAGCAATTAACTTATTCATTTATGTCCTTTTAATGTTGTTATTTTATTATTTTTTTCAAAATTACCTATATTAGGTGTTTTAGTCAACAATGTATGTAACTAATCGTAAACGCTATCTAACCTTATAAATTATTTATGGTGCTACTTATGCTTTTTACTGTCTTAAAATCAAATATCACACTGTCAACTTAACCCCAAATTTTACTTAGGTTCTAAGAGCCTAATACGGCTTCATTACATAGTGAAAATATTTATTCATAGAGTTTTAAATGTCATACTTTACTTTTGTTTAAATGACAGAGCTTTGGTTAATGCACAATGAGTTATTAAATCGTCAGTACGATAGTGTCATATTGCAAGAGGTCATTACATCTTTGTGGAGTGGCTGTGGAGAGATAGCTCGCTATAAACTAGATAAAACCCCCTGTGTTGTGAAATCAATAAATGTGCCTAAACACATTGAGCATCCACGTATAAAACAAAGTCAGTTTGCAATAAACCGTAAACAACAGTCTTATGAGGTTGAGTTTAAATGGTATCGCGATTATAGCAGTTTGCTTCCAGTGCAATCACGTGCGTTGGAGTGTTTTAATACCATTAACTATAAACAGTTATTTGCTCTTGTTTTTGCTGATTTTAAGGAGCATGGATATGATGAAGCAACTTGTTGCCCAGAGCATATTTTGGCAATTATAAAATGGTTGGCTTATTTTCATGCATTTAATTTAGGCTCACAGGCGGATGGTTTGTGGCAACAAGGCAATTACTGGCATTTGGATACACGACCGGATGAATTTGAAAAAATAACTGATAATGAGTTAAAAAAGGAGGCACCTATCATTGCAAGTAAGATTCAAGCGTGTGCATTCCAAACTTTAATTCATGGCGATGCAAAGCTTGCTAACTTTGCAGTTAACCATCAAACATTAGACGTACTGGGTTATGATTTTCAGTATGTTGGTAAAGGTATTGGCACAGTGGATTTAATGTATTTTTTGGGCAGTTGTCTTGATGAGAACACATTAATAGCTGATGCGCATAAATATAAAGCACTTTATTATGAACACTTAGGTGAAGCGATTAAATACTTTGATAAGCCGTGTGATGCACAGTCAGTCATTGAGCAATGGCAATCACTTTGGCCTTATGCATGGGCTGACTTTTATCGGTTTTTAATGGGCTGGAGCCCGTCACATTGGAAAATAAATAGCTACATGCTAAACCAATATCAAGCAGTTACTCAAAAAATAAATAGGAAGTAGTTTAATGCAAAAGCAGATACGTTGGGGGATGATAGGGTGTGGTGCGGTGACTGAAGTCAAAAGTGGTCCGGCATATCATAAAACACCTGCATTTGAGTTATACGGTGTAACACGGCGTAACCAAGCACTCGCCAAAGATTATGCGTTGCGCCACAAAATTCCCTGCGTGTTCGCCAATGCAGATGAGTTGATCAATTGCCCTGACATAGATGCAGTTTATATTGCTACGCCACCTGATAGCCATTTAGCATTGGCTTTAAAAGTAGCAGAGGCGGGTAAACCGTGTTGTATTGAAAAACCATTAGCGCCGACATATCAGCAAAGCAAACAAATTATGGATACATTTGCAGCTAAAAATATTGCTGTATTTGTAGCTTACTACAGGCGTTCATTGCCACGATTTAATAAAATGAAGGCACTGATTGATGATGCTGCAATTGGAAGTGTGCGGCATATTAGTTGGCATCTTAATAAACCTGCAAACCCACTTGATTTATCAGGCACATATAATTGGCGCACAGATAAAAAGATTGCACCTGGAGGCTATTTTGATGATTTGGCTAGCCATGGCCTAGATTTATTTGCCTACCTATTAGGTGAATACAAGACGGTATCAGGAGTTGCAACCAATCAACAACAATTATATGGCGCCTATGATGCCGTTTCAGCTTGTTGGCAGCACAGAGCTGGCATAACTGGCTCCGGTAGTTGGAATTTTGGTGGCTTCTCACGTTTTGATGAGGTGGTAATTTACGGTTCAAAAGGGGAAATACGTTTCAGTGTATTTGATGAGCGTGATATAAGTGTTATCACTGAACATGGCACTGAGCGTTTTACAATTGCAAACCCAGAGAACATACAATTATTTCATGTGCAAAACATGGCTGAGTCACTATGCAATAATCACTCTCACCCCTCTACAGCTCAAAGTGCAACGCACACAAGCTGGGTGATGCAGCAAATTCTTAAGCCATGACTTATTAGTGTTTAAATTGTGTTATTAACGCCTGAAGTATGAGTTCCTTTTCAGGCTCAGGAATTACTTCAGCATGTGCGTTAATTATCTGCTGTTGAATTTGTTTTGTTTGTAAAGCGCTATCAAATAGCTCAGTCACTTTTTGCCCTTGCTCTGATTTAGAGCAGGCAATGTAACCAAAAATAGCGTTGTTAGCGTTTTCAATTGCAAGGTATGATGCGCTTTTTATGCGCGTATCTTTGCCATGTCTTGAGATAAAAACAGCACTGTATTCAATAATTGCATCGACTTTTTTTTCAAACAACATTTTACTTAAACGAGCTGCACTGGTGGTTCCTGGCAATGATAAAAATGACTCTGGGTGTTCGTCAATATATGTATCAATAACGTGGCCATATGAACGGCCACTGGTGATCCCTATGGTTAAATGATATTTATTCACAGCGTCGAATAAGCTCAGGTTTTTTGGTAACTCGGGGTTATTTAGAACAATTAAGCGGTTTGCAGGAAACGCCATTATTGGGTAGCGGGTAAAAATAGCATTTTGCATGCGCTCTGGATTTTTAACTTTATTGTATAAGCATACATCCTCAAACGCATGCAGCTGTTGCCATTCTCGCATACGGCTTGCAGGCGCAAACTGAAGTTTTATTTTTCCTTTTAATGCCTTTTCTAAAGCCAGCATGTGAACAGTTGCGATATTTTTAGAGTCATCGTCTAACTGTGGTGCAAAATCAGTCATTAATTGAACAGTATAGGGTTTAGGTTCGGCTATTAACTGCCAGGAAGTTAAGATAAAAAAAATATAAAAATAACGCAGGTGTCTATTCATATGTGAGTCGCTTCTTTGTTCTTACTCCAATTATAGATTGTTTCAGTCAAAGTTTATTCTATTATTGTGTTTATGAGTATAAAACAGTGAAATTAAGGGTAGCCAAGTAAAAAATACACACTTTTTAGGCGTTAGCTGAATTTTTAAAAGTCTCGTTGGAAATTTTACGTTAAAATAAACTAAGTTTATCTTTCTATCGGGCAACAAAATGACAATCCATGTAATCAAACATCCTCTTGTTCAACATAAACTTGGTTTAATGCGTGAATACGGCATCAGTACTAAAAGCTTTCGTGAGCTTTCATCTGAAGTTGGTACGCTACTAACGTATGAAGCGACTAAGAACTTGCCACTTGAAAATGTCGAAATTCAAGGTTGGGATGGTAATAATTTGGATGTAGAACATATCAAAGGTAAAAAAATTACTGTGGTGCCCATTTTACGAGCTGGTCTCGGTATGATGGATGGCGTTATGCAATTACTGCCTGCGGCTAAAGTCAGTGTAGTTGGACTACAGCGTAATGAGGAAACACTAGAGCCAATTCCTTATTTTGAAAAGCTAGTGGGTAAAATTGATGAACGTTTAAGCCTTGTTATTGATCCTATGCTTGCAACTGGTGGGTCAATGATCGCTACTATTGATATGCTAAAAAAAGCAGGCTGTAAAGAGATTAAAGTGATTGTACTGGTAGCTGCGCCTGAAGGTGTAGAAAAAACCTTAGCAGCACACCCTGATGTTGAAATTTTTACAGCCTCTCTTGACTCTCACTTGAACGAAAAAGGATACATCATCCCTGGTTTAGGTGATGCGGGTGATAAAATATTTGGCACGGTTTAGGCTAACATTGTGACTAAATATAGTGTGAAACACGAATCTGCATTTTCTATAAAAACAATCTTAACTGGGGCGCAAATGTTATTTGTCGCCTTTGGAGCACTGGTATTAGTTCCTCTTTTAACAGGTCTTGATCCGAACGTTGCATTGTTTACTGCTGGTATTGGCACCCTGTTATTCCATGTTGTGACTAAAGGGCAGGTGCCAATTTTTCTAGCGTCTTCATTTGCTTTTATCGCACCAATAATTGCGTGTGTTCAAATGTGGGGCGTGCCGGCGACTATGGGTGGTTTAATGGCTGCTGGAGCTGCCTATATGATGTTAAGCCTTTTGGTTAAACTTAAAGGCGTGGCAACATTGCATAAAATATTACCTCCGGTGGTTGTAGGGCCGGTCATCATGGTGATTGGTTTAGCGTTGGCCCCCGTTGCTGTGAATATGGCGATGGGTAAAAGCGGTGATGGCTCGTTACAGCTCATTGCTTATGACAAGGCTATTTGGATCGCCGCATTTTCGCTGTTAGTGACATTGATATTTGCTGTATGGGGAAAAGGCGTGTTTAAGCTGATCCCTATTTTAGCGGGTGTAATAGCAGGTTACAGTGCCTCGCTTGTGATGGGAATAGTGCAGTTTGATGCAGTTAATAACGCGCAATGGTTTGCAATTCCCTCATTCACTTGGCCTGAATTTAAGTGGCAAGCGATACTCTTCATGGTCCCTGTTGCTATTGCCCCTGCCATAGAGCATATCGGCGATATGATGGCTATCAGTCAGGTTACAAATAAAGACTACCTAAAAAAACCAGGTTTGCATCGCACCTTATTTGGTGATGGCTTGGCAACAACTGCGGCATCGATCTTTGGTGGACCACCGAATACAACGTATTCAGAGGTAACGGGGGCTGTGATGCTAACACGTAACTTTAACCCTAAAGTGATGATATGGACGGCCATAATTGCAATTTTTTTGGCGTTTGTTGCTAAGATGGGGGCGAGTTTGCAGACTATCCCGGTGCCTGTGATGGGCGGCATTATGATTTTACTATTTGGCTCCATAGCGGTTGTTGGGCTTAACTCGTTAGTAAAGTCTGGTGAAGACCTCACTGCGCCACGTAACCTATCGATTGTTGCATTAATTTTAGTATGTGGGATTGGTGGAATGCATATTGGCGGCAGCGAGTTTAGTCTGCAAGGCGTAAGTCTATGCGCTATTTTGGGTATTGTGCTTAATCTTGTGTTACCTAAGGCTGAAAACCCCGCGTAGTTTTGAACAAAATGTTAATTTATTGCACCAAAATAGCGCATTTTATATGCGCTATTTTTTTAACTTCATAAAAAATAAAGAAAACTAAAATTGGTCTAGTAACTGCATTTACCTTATTCAATCGCATGCCATACTTTTTGGAGAATCTATGCAAGAGGCGAATATAGTGGATATTACTCCGTTTTTAGCAAAACATCAGTTACCTCTTAAATACCAATATTTAAGTGAGCAATATTTTATTCCTTTAGCTGAAGACATAATTAGTGCTAAACCCACAAGTCAGGCTATGTTGGTTGGCATTAATGGTTGCCAGGGCTCAGGAAAAACGACTTTGGCCGATTTTTTAGTTACTTGGATCAACAGTAACACTGACTTTAATAGTATTAGTATCTCGATTGATGACTTTTATTATAGCCGTTCACATAGAGCCCAGCTTGCAAAAGGTGTGCATCCATTATTTGCCACTCGGGGAGTGCCAGGAACCCATAACGTAGCACTTATGAGCGATACTATTGTGAATTTGCTTGCAGGTAAAACTAATATCGCTTTACCAGAATTCGACAAACAATCAGACGAACCTGTTGCAGAAGATAAGTGGAAAAAAAATAACACCGCGGTTGATATAGTTATATTTGAAGGGTGGTGTGTAGCAAGTACTGCACAACAACCGTATCAACTTGAGTCACCGATTAATCAGCTTGAAGACAATGAGGATAAGGATGGAGTTTGGCGCAGATGTATTAATAGTTGTTTAGCTAATGAATATAAAAACGTATTTAATTTAATAGATTACCAAATTATGCTCAAAGCCCCTTCGTTTAAAGATGTTTATGGCTGGCGGCTTGAGCAAGAACAAAAACTGCTAGCAGATAGAGGCGTTGGGCATGGTACGTTTGATGAATCCAGCCTTGTCAGATTCATTTCACACTTTGAGCGAATCACCCGAGAAAACTTGAAAGTCATGCCTGAACATGTGGATGCGTTGCTCACTCTAGACAAAGCGCGTGATATAACGTCTATGGTTTTAAAGGCCGATACTATTCCCGCGCCACTAATTTTTACCGATTTAGACGGAACTTTACTTAATCATGATGATTATGATTGTGCGATGATTCAGCCTTTTTTAGCAAAATTGACGGCTGTTGGCATTAGTGTTGTTTTTAATACGAGTAAAACATTTGCTGAAGTAACAGATTTACAATCCTCACTCAATCACCATCAACCATTCATTACAGAAAATGGCTCAGCGGTTTATATACCAAAAAATTATTTTGCTATAAAGCCAATAGGTTGTGAGGAGATTGATGGGTATTGGCGTTACCCATTGGCTCCAAGCTGCAAAATTTTGCATGCTGATTTGAAACAACATGCAAGCGACTTAGCTCACTGTTATCAGTTGTTTAGTGAGTTAACCCCGTCAAAGGTTGCATCTCTTACGGGGTTAGGTATCGAGCAAAGCAAACTTGCCCTAGCACGTGAATACTCTGATCCCATTTACTGGCAAGGTACTGATCAGCAGTTGCAAGTCTTTTTAGCTCGAATGGAAACACTTGGGTATGAAGTGTTAGTAGGTGGACGTTTTATTCATGTCAATAAACAAACAAATAAAGGCAAAGCGCAAAACTGGCTATTAAATCAATTTAAAAATCACTACCGACATCCATTTACCACGATTGCACTAGGGGATAGTCAAAATGATATGGCTATGCTCGATGAAGCAGATATTGCAGTTCTGATCACTAATCCACAAAGTAAAGCTAAGGCTAAATTATCAACTAAACCATGGCGTATTAGCGATAAACCAGCACCACAAGGCTGGATTGACGAAGTCACTGACATCAACATTATTAAGGCGCATATGGCACCTAAACAGGAGCAATCACATGGCTGATTTTTATCAAAATGGCATTATAACGACGTTACATAATATTGCTGATCGTCCCGTTGAAGAGCTAGAGGCTGAGCTGGTGGGGTTTTCTAAACATCGTCCAATGGGGCTAATTTTACCCTCACTTTATAGTGAACTTGAGGGACCTGCGCTGCAAAATATTGTTAGAGAACTGAAACATGTGCCGTACTTATCGCAAATAACAATAGGTTTAGATAGAGCTGATGAATCCCAGTATCGTCGCGCATTGCAATTTTTTGCAGAGCTTGACCAGCCACATAAAGTTTTATGGAATGAAGGGCCAAGACTTCAAGCCTTAGATAAAGAGCTACAGCAGCTTGGTGTTGCTCCACGCGAACTAGGGAAAGGTCGTAATGTGTGGTATTGCATGGGATACAAGCTGGCAACTGCCAAAGTAGAGTCGATTGCATTACATGACTGTGACATTTTAACTTATGACCGAGGTTTACTTGCTCGTCTGATTTACCCGGTTGCACACCCTCGATTTAATTATGAGTTCTGTAAAGGCTTTTATCCTCGTACGGCCGATGGAAAGATCAATGGTCGTGTTTCGCGTTTACTTGTAACGCCACTATTGCGCTCATTTAAAACAATTTTAGGAAGTACAGATTATTTGGAGTATATGGACTCGTTTAGATACCCATTAGCCGGTGAGTTTTCGTTTCGCCGTGATGTGCTAAATGATATTCGAATTCCCAGTGATTGGGGTTTAGAAATTGGAGTTCTGTCTGAAATGTACCGCAATTATTCGCACAATCGATTATGCCAAGTTGATATAGCTGATAATTATGATCACAAGCATCAAGATTTGTCGCTTGATAACCAAGCTGCGGGTTTATCAAAAATGTCGATAGATATAACAAAGGCATTGTTTCGTAAACTTGCAACCCAAGGGGTTACATTTACCACTGAAACCATACGTTCACTAAAGGCAACCTATTATCGTATCGCATTGGACTTTATTGAGACATATCACAACGACGCTATGATGAATGGTTTGACCCTTGATATTCACCAAGAAGAAAAAGCAGTCGAAATGTTTGCACAAAATATAATGAATGCTGGGCAACACTTTTTACAACACCCAATGGAAGCGCCATTTGTGCCAAGTTGGAACCGTGTGGCATCAGCCATGCCAGATGTGTTTTCACGATTAGAAGAAGCTGTTGAGCTTGATAACAAAGAGTTTTCATAAAAGAATGGGGTAGGGATATGAGTAAAGCGTTATTTGAACAACGGGTTGAGCAACACTTAGCCAGCATTTATGAAGGTGTTGATTTATGCATGAGTATTGATGCTTTAGCAAGTATGTTGATCACTACCATGTTAAAAGAAGATCCGGTTCGTGACCCTACACCCCATAAAAACCGCTGGGATCAGCAAGACGTAATTTTAATTGCATATGGTGATTCTATTATGCGTTATCAAAACGAAGAGCAAGCTGTGCCAGTTCCTAGTGAACCACCCTTGCATACTTTACATCGCTTTATAAAAAACCAGTGTGCAGGCACTATTAATGCTTTACATATACTGCCTTTTTATCCTTTTAGTTCAGATGAAGGCTTTGCGGTGATGAATTACGTTCAGGTAAATGATGCTTTAGGGAGCTGGGATGATATTCAAGGAATTGCCCAAGATGTAAAGTTAATGGCTGATCTTGTTATTAACCACTGCTCTAGTCGAAGCCGCTGGTTTGAAAACTTCTTACAGGGTAAAGAGCCTGGTGTCAGTTACTTTAAGACGGCTAGTTTAGAAGATGATCTGTCAAATGTGGTACGCCCTCGAACATCACCATTATTAAGTCGTGTTCAAACCGCACTTGGTGAGCGCCATGTGTGGTGCACTTTCAGTCCAGATCAAGTGGATTTAGACTTTGCTAACCCATTAGTATTAAATGAATTTGTGGGTATTATTCGTCATTATTTAGATAACGGGATAAAAATTTTTCGTCTCGATGCGGTCGCATTTTTATGGAAAGAATTAAATACTTCTTGCATTAATTTGCCGCAAACTCATGAGGTGATCCGCCTTCTGCGCACGCTAATCGAGCATGTCGAGCCGAGCGCTATCATTATCACTGAAACCAATATTCCAAATCGTGAAAACTTATCTTACTTTGGTAATGCTAACGAAGCGCACTGTATTTATAATTTTTCGTTACCTCCTTTGTTACTTCATACATTGTTAAGTGGCGATAGTAAGGCATTAAAGCATTGGATGATGAGTATGCCGCCGGCTCAAAACGGTACAGCCTATTTTAACTTTATTGCTTCTCATGATGGTATCGGTTTACGACCAGTTGAAGGTTTGCTAAGTGAAGATGAAATCGGTCGTATGGTTAATACGGTTAGTCACTTTGGTGCCAAAGTTTCAATGCGAACAGCCAATAACGGCACAAGTTCACCGTATGAACTTAACATTGCGCTTTTTGATGCACTACAAGGCACTCATAAAGGGGCCGACAAATGGGGAATGAAGCGGTTTATCTGCGCACATGCCATTATGTTTGCGCTTGAAGGCATTCCTGGGCTTTATATTCATAGCCTTTTAGGCACAACAAATGATTACGCACGTTTTGAGAATAGTCAGCATAACCGTTGTATTAATCGTCATCGTTGGCAAGAATCAGCTTTGCTTGAAATGTTATCCGATGAGTCAAGCCATCATTATCATGTGTTTAATAGCATTAATAGGTTGCTGGCTATCCGCAAGCAGCAGGATGCGTTCCACCCCAATGCCACGCAGTTCACTTTGCACTTAAGTGGTGCTTTATTTGGTTTTTGGCGACAAAGTATCGATCGTCGCCAAAGTGTATTTTGTGTTTATAATATTAGTGATGACTCACAGACGTTGCTACTTGCTGATTTAAACTTAATAGACACTGAGCAATGGTTTGAGTTAATAACTGGTGAGCCTGTATGTAATGAGCAACAAAGCATTGAGCTTAAACCGTATCAAGCACTGTGGTTATCTAATAGGCAATAGTTATATGCCTAAGCCACCTCAAGCTGCAGAATTCAGCGTTTTACAGGTGCTCAATATCAAGGGGTTACTTTGAAATGATTATTTGGCTAAATTATTGTTTAATATTTGATGAAGTGTATTGCTGCGATAGAAAGCTGTAAACCCCCTTTACAGTCTTATTTCTTAAGCTCTTTGAGAAGATTTTCCACTGTAAACTCTTGCCAATTATGACTCATTCTACTAAATTTTTTAAAATCTATTTCAGCTAAATCTGCTTTATTGATTTGTAATATTAAAGGTTTGTTATGGTTACTCAAACGAGTAAAAATTGAGTATGTATGATGTGGTATTGGCCAAACTGATGAGTTCTTATTGTGATCATATAAGGTGATTAATGCATAGGCACCTAACAAAACATGCCCACCATATGAAACATTTAGTGGTTGTAATGTTTTAGGTGTCGAATCCCAATTTATACCGCCAACCTTCACTTGAGATTCTTTATTAAGTTTTTTAAGTGCACGTTTTACACCAAAAGCGATAGCATCATTTGCACACCAGATAATATTTATTTCTGGGGCTAAATGTAAAAATGCAATTGTTTTTATATAGCTTTCATTCTCAGACCAATTAGCCACATCTTTCGCAATTAGGTTTACCTGTGAACGTGAGAGGTAATCCATCAGCCCTTTAGTACGCTCAATTGATGCTGGTGTTGAATAATCACCAAGCAGTGCCAGCATATGAGCAGGAACATCTGAATGGCTTGCATGTTCTTCGAATAAGTCTTGCGCGAGCATGCGGCCCACATTTTGGTTATCAGGACTGATACTTCCTATTATATTTAATCCATGTTTTTTAAGCACCGTTAACTTATTAGGCGAGGGTGGGTTGAGTAGAAAAAAGATAGGAATATTTTGAGTATTAATTTTAGTTAAAAAATCACCAGATACACTTTTTTCATCAACGAGTATTAAATAGTCAGGTTTCTCTTTGATTGCTTCTCGTATTAGATCTTTCATCAAAATATGATTTCGATTGGCATACTTAACGTTCAGATTTATATCTAAGTCATCTGCTGCATTGTGCATTAGTTTAGCAACTTTGTACCAAAAATTACCTGTGCTATTGTCTTGTGAACGGGAGTCAGAATAGCCCGGATTTACAAAAGTAACGTCAAGTGCGTAGCTGTTCAATACAAACAATAAACAAAAACAACTCATTATGTAACGATAAAATTGGGCTTGATGCATTTGGTTTCAATTAAAACTTATACTTTAGAGTGTTCGGTCATAACAGGTGAATTTAGATGAAAACACTACAAAGGTTATATTTGACTATGTGGTGCTATATAATACTAACCTTAGCACACTCACAGCAATAATCTTTTAGGGTTAATAAATGAAAGCATTTTTATGCATTGTAGTACTTATGTTTAGCCAATCAGCTCTCTCAGCTGATGCAAATGAGTTGGAAACAACAATGAAAAATATGGGGCTTGCTTACAAGCAAAGTGTGCAAGCAACTGACCTTGAAAAATTCAATTTAGCGATTGATGAGTTTATTAATCTGGTAGAGGCAAGTCAGCTTGCTAAGTTTAGTAAAGAAGCTGAAAAATCAGTTCGAGGACTCAATAAAGTATTAGATAAAGCAAAACTGGCAAAAAAACTTGCGAACGAAGAAGGATTGGAAGCGGCTAGAGTGCCGTTAAAATCAATTGATCGCTTACGTAAAGATTACCATGAAATTCATGAACCCCCCGGTTTTTGGGAACTTTTATTTGGTAAATAATTTATAGAATATAGCTGTACGCAAACAAGAGACGAACAGCTATAAAAAATCGATTACTTTCCTTTTTTCTTCATACCTTGTACAGCTTTAAAACGTGGGTTGTCTTTACAGATAACAAACACGCGGCCTTTACGCTTAACTATTTGACAACCGGGTCTGTTTTTCGCGCTTTTTAGTGAGCTAAGTACTTTCATCAATTGCCCTTATTTAGACGTAAGGTTTTTAAAGCGACGGTTAAATGCAGCAACACGGCCATCACTTGCAACCGTTTTCTGCTTGCCGGTATAGAAAGGATGAGAGTCACTAGACACGTCAATCGGTACATATGGATATGTTTTACCGTCAAGTTCAATTGTACGATTCGTTCTAATTGTTGATCCAATGATGAAATAACTGTCAGCTGCGGTGTCGTGAAAAGCAACTGTTTGGTATTCAGGATGAATATTTGGTTTCATGAAAAGCTCTTTGTTATGTGATAGTATATCAATTAAATTATAGTAAATGAGAATCTTTTGCAAGTGGATTTTGCTCAATTAATATCAGCTGTGTTTGTAATTTATACAAATCAATCAAAAGATAAGCAGTCAGCATAAAAAAGCTGGCTATTGGGGTTTAGCCTGTTATAAATAAGATGTAATTAAGAAAAAGAAGGTAAACTTCAGTATGAGCGAACAAATACCAGACATCACTAATGATCAAGGTCAGCAAATAGACCAAACCGTTATGGATACACTGAGAAGTAAAGATAACTCATTACTTGCCCAACAAATTGATCCACTTAGTTGCACTCATAACGACATCGTGGAGTTACTTGCGCAATATTTAGCTTTAAGTGATCAAGATGACGATGATTTATTTGATACTTGGTTTGATGGATTGAATAAAGCGCAACATACAGTTTTAAAAGTGTTTGAAGTTTATCGTGGCCAATTTGAACATCAAGAATCATAAACTTGTTTCCCTGTTTGTGTTTATATTGTGTTGCTAGATGTGTAGTTACGTGTTTCATGATAGGCAAAGCCTAGTTCAGCTATCTTAGCGACCGTGCACTACGAGTAGGTTAGATCTAAATTAAATAATTTTAAACACTGACTTAAAAGTAAATTGGTTGTCTTGTAAGGTCATGACGAAACGACATTGTTATTAGGTATAATTAATGGCGGTTTCTACGCTACTTTTCTAAACTACCATCAGTATTTGATTAGCGTTATTGACTGCTTGATAACTCAAATGCAGCGTATTGATTTCGTGCTACACTTGATTTTGACTTATTACTCAGTGGACAAAATGTTGCGCGTGAAAATATTTTTTATTTTATGTTTTGGCTTTTCTGCAAATGTGATGGCTCTGCAAGAGGTTATTTGGATTGGAGAGGTGTTAGATAAAAATTCACTCAATATCAATCATACGACCTTCCAAGAGATAAAAACAAAGCTAGATTTGCCTATTAAATATGTGCATGCTAATACAGCTCGTTCACTGCGACTTTTGTCAGATAAATCACTACTGAGTTGCCGAGGTAATTTAAGAAAAACCCCTGAACGTGACGCTACGTTTGCGATGAGTAAATTACCTCAAGTGGTATTTCCTGGATTAAGGTTGTATAGCCACGTCCCTTTATCTGAGTCAGATACTATTGATTTAAAAACTGTTTCCTCCTCTAAACTGCTTTTGGCAGTACAACAAGCCCGTAATTATGGGTTTAATGTTGAGAGTTTTGGTAAGTTAGAAATACTCAATCTACATGCCAGCAAACGCTCAAGTACGCTTATAAATATGTTTGAAAAGAAAAGGTTTGACCTTCTTCTTGAATACCCGAATGTCTTTGCTAAATATGCAAGTAAAGAACTTATCAGTCAGGCTTTTGAATACTCTATTACACAATCAGGTAGCTATAGCTTAGGTTACATAGCTTGTACTGATTCTGTAGAAGGTAGGGCTTTGATTAAAAAGCTAGATGATGTTATCAGAGAAATCGCTCAAACAGATGCATTTTTCCATGCACAAGCACAATGGTTTAAATACAGTACAATTTCCCCGCTTTATAATGATGTATATAAAACAAATTTTTGATATTTATGTGAGCGTGCGAGCAATAGCATTATAGATACAGTTTAAACCTAACGGCTAAATCTATAAGTTAAATTTTTTTTGTGAAATTAACCTTTAAACATAATTAAAGGTTAACATTCACGGTATCAGTCTTAGGGGGCTATTGTCTTAGTAACTTATAGCGTAGTGTGCCTTCAATTGGACACTTGGTATATAAAATTAACTTATTGCTGTGTATGTTAAGTTGCTTCTTTATTACGCTTATCTATAAAAAATAAAACAATTATTTCAGATGAAGTAATCACAGTTAATTGGGCAACCAGTGCCAATAAAATTCCAACTCCTGCATGAATATCGATCTCAACCCCGAATACTAAATAAGGCACCAATATAAAGCTTAGTACGGCAGAGCAAGCCCTAACACAAGCTGTTTCAAGATTATGATAATCCATAGATAATAGATATATAATAAGGTATGGGGTGAGTAATAGATAAAAGCTTATTTCATTAGGCCTAAAATATTTAACGCAGATAGCAATAAATGAAGCAATGGCCAATACTTTTACAAAGTAGGTAATTTTATTAATATTCATAGCTTTCCTTAGCAATTAAAGTGTTGTCGATGCGAATCTTATAATCTAACTATATATTTCAATATATTTATAAGCGTTCCATTATCATTTTCTATGCATCATGGAAAAGGTGGCTTTCTAACTGACATACATTATTTTAATATGAAACGTTAAATAACATTCCACCATATCCATGGGTAAGAATAGTTATAAACACGCAAAACGCAAAATAATATAGCTTGTTTTTACTCCAATTGACCTTTAGATATAAAGCTGAAAATTAAGTTTAATCAATGATTAGGGTCTGTTGGTCTTTCAAGGTTAAATTTGCAGCAGTCTGTTTGGTATCTAGGCAAGGCAACACCTATGTGGTGTCGTTGCTCCCCATAAATAGGTGATAACGCAGCATCAATGCCAAACAGGCGCGATTTACTCTTTGTTGCCCACTTGGATGGTGGTAAGGGGCGTGAGCAGGGCGCGGAAGCTTTGCTCGGTTTTGACTTAGCCCGGTAGGTTACAAACCTCACTCCGCGATTAAATTGCTCTTAGTTTGAACGAATTTTAATCCGCAAAGGTCAACAGACCCTTAGTTTTTAAGATTTATCTTGTATTAATACAATTACTTAATTGATAAATCATATTTAAGCACAAGCGCTTCAATGTAATGTGTTCTCAACGTGTGCTGTTTTTCATGGTCAGCGCCATGACTCAGTGCACGATTTAGTAACTTTAGAGCTGGGTGAAGTTGAGCTCTCTCATCTTGATTGAGGCTAGCTTTTGTGCGTAGTTCAGTAATGTCATCAACTACGAGCCGGCCAATATCAACAGCGGCTATTTCATCAATTAAACCGTTTTGTGTGAGTACACCATATTTACTGCATAAAAATTGTTGCCATACTTGCTGCAGGTGTTCGTCAATTTCGCTGCCAAATAACTCTTCGTTAAAGACAAACCCTTGCTGCGCAAGCTTATTGAGTGCAGCCATATATTGTTGTGCAAAATAATTAAATGCGTGACTGGATGATTCAATCTTTTGTTTAGCTAACCCCTGACCCCAGTTTACACTGCCGCGTGGGTAGTAGTCGTCATATTCTTCACATTCATACAAACCGGAGTAGGAACTACAACTAAGGGTATTTTTAATGCAGTAGCTTGGTTTAGGGAATAAGCCTGAATCCTGCCATTTTATCAGTGTTTCTTCATCAATGGCTAGCGCTTGGCAGAGTTCTTCGCTGTGATAAAAGTGGGTCGCTAAATATTGTGATAAACGCATAAAGTGGCACTCAGAGTTAAAAAATAAAATATACTGTTTATTTGTACAGTGCATTCTGAACCAGGAGCACATATAACACAAGTTATTTTATAATTTCATTATGCAGAACTCCCAAAATAAACCTATATATGTTACAAATACGGCAAGTTTTTTTAAGAATATATTTTTATGCGCAGCCTAGAACAAATTAAACAAGCAAGTCTTATTACAGCAATTAAAACCCCTTACTTATCAACGGGTGAAATCGACCTTGCGACTTATGATGATTTAGTTGAACAGCAAATTGAAGCAGGTGTTGATGGCATTGTTGTGGGTGGCACGACAGGTGAAGGGCAGTTAATGAACTGGGAAGAGCACCTAATGCTCATTGCGCACAGTGTTAACAAATACTCAGACAAGCTTGTTATCGTAGGTAACACGGGTAGCAATAATACGCGTGAAGCAATTAAAGCCACGCAGTATGGGTTCGCAAGTGGGATGGATGCCTCGTTGCAAATTAATCCTTATTATGGCCGCACTTCTATTGCAGGTGTAAAAGAGCATTTCAAGCGTGTTTTAGCCATTGGCCCTGCCTTTATTTACAACGTTGCTGGACGAACAGGACAAGATTTAACACCTGACATTATTGAACCATTAGCACAACATGAGAACTTTATCGGTGTTAAAGAGTGCGGTGGTAATGAGCGAATTGATCATTATGAACAGCAAGGCATTGCGTGTTGGTCTGGTAATGATGACGAAGCACATGATGCACGCCATACCTACAAAGCACATGGTGTAATTTCAGTTACTTCTAACTTGATCCCCGGGCTGTTTCGTCAGTTAATGGATACAAAAAATGAAGAACTAAACAATTCGTTACAGCCACTAATGAATTGGTTGTTTTGCGAACCAAATCCGATTGCAATAAACACAGCATTAATGATGACAGGCGCTGTTAAGTCAGTATTTAGAATGCCTTACACACCGCTGTGCTCTGCACAACAGGTTGAAGGTAAAACGCTTATAAACCAGCTTAATGAGCAAGATATTGTGGGTCGTTTCGCTGAAAGCCTAGATAAAGATACTGTATTGGTTTTATCTTAAATATTTCAGAACACTACTTTCAGCCCATAATAATATGGGCTGAAAGTAGTGTTATTCCCAATAGTAATTAAGTTTTAATTGCCACACTGATTCATTTGCATATTCAATTGCAAACCTCACATCTAAATCTTGGTTAATTGGTAGTGACACTTCTAAATTTGCAGTTCCAGGCAATTTATTATGAAGGTATGATTGTTCGTATGATGCCCTAAGTTTTATGCCTGAAGTACTGCCAGTGATAATGCCCGTTTCAACCGAAGAATCATAAAAATGACTGTTTAAAGGTAAGTCGCCTACAGTACCGTTGATAAGTACATAAGCTAAAGTGTCGTTATTGAACTGCCATGATTTCCCAACGCCTCCCACAGCAAAAGTACTCTTACATGAACTACACAAAGCTTCTTGACGTTCAAAACCAAGGTTTACTTTCCATGACCACATTGTTTCATTGGCCCAATCAAGTGAATTGGGATTAAAGGATTCTAAATCTAACAAGTGAACTTTATTAACATAAAAGTTGTTGTTACTGATAGCAACTTCAGTATCTAGCATTTCCAAATTAGAAAACGGAATACGGGCAATATCAGATGCTAGAGAGTCAAAGTAACTAAGCCTAAAGCCAACTTTAAAATAGTTATTAGCAGCGCTACGAACGGCTGTAAAAGACGTATTCGATGCCTTTTGTGCTCTATGTGGAGGTTGTTTGGTATATTGATAATTATGGCTATTTTCGCCAATGGGTAATTTTAATCGCGCTTTTATCAATGCTTTTTTTAAATTACGAGTCTGAGTGGGTGTTTGCTTTTGTATTTGTTTAAGCTGTACAAGCTCGAATAAAGCGCCAATGATTGCTTTTTTAGAATGGATAGATAAATTCAAAAAATTGTTACTTGAAAGTATTTCAGGTGAGGAGTATATATTCTCGACAAAAGCGATTTCTTTTGTTGTTAAACCATCTATATGTTTATTAAATACAGTGCTTCTAGAAGGTGTGAATTTGATTTTTTTAACTGCTTTTTCACCACGATATTGTGCCCTTTCTAAACGAGAAAAAATAGTAGCAGGAATAACCCAAGGAGTGCTTGATTTGGTTAGTTGATCACCAATTACTAATTCAATAATTTGCGCAAGGTGAAATGCACAATTTTCATCTGCAAAATAATAATCAAATTCCGTACCTAAAAGCTCCCATAAATGATTAGCAATAAAAGTCACGTCTCGGGGTGTTAGGTTTAGCGTGTACTCCCACAAATCTCTTAATTCTATTTCGCCATAGTTATGCTGATGGCGGTAAAAAAGCTGATCCGAAAAGCCTGCTTTGTAGCCACCAAATAAGCCTTTTGCAATATAAATTAGGCCATTTTCATTTTCAGGCACATGTGCGCCATAATTAATACTGTAATCTAATAGCTGGTTCTTTGTTTGTGTTGAACGGTTGAGTTTAAGTAACAGATGGCCGTATAAAGATGCAGGATTACTCATGTAGCCAGACGCAAATACGAGGCTGACAGAGTGAATTTTTTGGCTATCCCGCCACTTTACCAAATCGGGGCAGTTAACTGTGCTTTGCTTAAGAGCGACACCTTGTTCTTTTAACCACTGATAGCGAGCAGGAAACTGGCACTGTATCGATGGGTCAGTATTAAAAGCATGAAGAGTCGCTTTAAGTTCTGAAAGAGGGTTGCTCTTTCCATCTTTAGCTAAAAAAAACGAACGGTTAGTAATATAGCTATCGCGGTTTGTGTGACTTTTATAGTGGCCTAATTTTAACCAAACTGGGTTGTTAGCTAGTGAATTTGGTGAATTAAAAGCAAAACTAGAGAAAGAGAGAAACAAAAAAAAACTAATAACAGGAATAATTAGATTCATTTTTAAACCGAAGAATAAAGGGCGGTTAAGCCCTTAAATATCTAGATTGCAGCGCATTCAGATGAAAATTTAGTTGAAATGTTACTTTCTACTAATTCATAAAAGGCTTGTGGGTTATCAATAGGTGCATTTGCGAAATCATTGCGTACAGTGCTGATGATTTGCTGGTGAGCAGTTGCTTCACAACCACGAACATTTAACATTGCTGAAATATATTCACCTTCACCTTGAGCAATTTCTTGTTCAAGCACTGGGAAAGTTTGTTGAATAAATTGTGCAGTTTTAACGTTTGCACCTTCACAACTGCCTACTGAAGAGATGTTTGATGAAACGGCGGTTGTACCTAAATCCCAAATAATGTTAGAAATTGCCGCAGCAACACCATTATCTGGAAACACCATTGCGCCAATACCACATTCTTGCCACGGGTTAATGCCACTATTAGCTTGTGATGGCATAGAAATAAATGCAGTTGCTAAAACTGCAGCACCTAAACATCTTTTTATCATTATCAGTTTATCCTTATTTTTAGTGAGGCCTTTTAGAAGGCTGGTGGATAATACACACATGATTCAGTTAAAAGCAATATTAGCTAAGTATAAAAATGTAAAAAAAGGTACGTTGTTAGTGAATGGCTTTTAACCTATTTTGTGCTCTTTACACATCTGATTGTTAAAAAGCGAAGGATAATAGAGAGTTTAAGTTGTTTTAACTAACGGTTGCTTTACTTTTACTGTATAATTTGCGACCCCTTGATATGTGGCCGTAGGTAATACAGCATGAATTTTAAATCTTTTAGTTTTTCTCCTGAACTTATTCAGGCGTTAGATGAACTCAACTATCACACCCTTACGCCCATTCAACGTGGTGCTATTCCTGCCGTACGTAAAGGCAAAGACGTTTTAGCCAGTGCCCAAACCGGGACAGGAAAAACGGCTGCTTTTTCATTGCCAATTATTCAAAAATTATCTGAAGCTGCTCATACCGCAACGAATGCTCCACGTGCTTTAGTGCTTGCGCCTACACGTGAGTTAGCCGAACAAATTGCAAATAATATTAAAGATTTTGCTAAATACACATCACTTAAAACAGTGTGTTTATTTGGTGGCGTAAATATTGCCGGACAAGCCAATGGCTTAAAAGAAGGTGTTGATATCGTTGTTGCAACACCTGGCCGATTACTTGATCATATACGGTTAGGTAATTTGAGCCTGGCACAGGTTGAGCATTTGGTACTTGATGAAGCAGACCGTATGCTTGATATGGGGTTTATCACGGATATGCAGACGGTTATTAATGGCTGTGCACAAGAGCGTCAAATTTTATTGTTTTCAGCTACTTTCCCTGCGGCTATTAAACAGTTTGCGAGTAAAGTGTTAAAGCAGGCTGAAATTGTTCGTGTTGATCAAACAAACAGCACCGCGGCAACGGTTAATCACGTTGTATATCCTGTTGAAGAACGCCGTAAGCAAGAACTATTATCTGAGCTTATTGGTAAGAAAAATTGGCAGCAAGTGCTGGTTTTCGTCAATATGAAAGACACAGCTGATGTACTAGTAAAAGAACTTAACCTTGATGGTATTCCAGCAGCTGTTTGCCATGGTGATAAAACTCAAGGTAATCGACGCCGCGCACTTCGTGACTTTAAAGAAGGTAAAGTACGTGTTTTAGTTGCAACAGAAGTAGCTGCTCGTGGTATAGATATTGACGGTCTTCCTCGCGTAATTAATATTGATCTGCCTTGGCTTGCTGAGGATTATGTTCACCGCATAGGTAGAACGGGTCGTGCGGGCAATCATGGTGAAGCAATCTCATTTGTTAGCCGTGAAGAAGAAAATATGTTGTTCGAAATCGAAACATTGATTGGTCAAAAGATAAAACGTGAATATTTACAAGGCTATGAAGTAAGTAACCGCGATGTACTAATCGATAAAATTGGCAAGAAACCGTCGCATTTACGTCGAAGCCATACTAATAAACCTTCAGGGCAAGCAACGGGTGAAGCGAGAGCTAAAAACCGCTCACGTATCTCAGGTGTTCGAAAATCGCTTAAAGGTGCAAAGCTAGCACTTAAAAAATAGCTTTTAATGAAAGTTTAGAGCAATAAAAAAGCCTGATAAATCAGGCTTTTTTATTGCTCTAAATTGACTCAAGGCTATGGGTTTTAGTTTAGCTATGCTTTTCAAGCATCGATAATGCAAGTGCCTCGGCTGCTTTGATGCCATCAATGCCCGCCGATAGAATACCACCCGCATAACCTGCACCTTCACCAGCAGGATACAAACCTTGGGTATTAATACTCTGCATCGTTTTATCGCGCTTGATACAAATAGGTGAAGAGGTTCGTGTTTCAACACCGGTTAACAGACCATTATTAGTAGAAAACCCACGAATTTGTTTATTAAACGCGGGGATAGCTTCTCTAATTGCTTCAATGGCAAATTTAGGCAAAACGTTTCCTAAATCAGTCAGTTTAATACCGGGAGTATAAGATGGTTTTACATCACCTAAATCACTAGAGTCTTTCCCTTTTAAGAAATCGCCAATTAACTGAGCTGGTGCATCGTAGTTACTTCCACCAAGTTCATAAGCTTGCTCTTCTAATTTACGCTGCAAATCTATGCCTGCAAGTGGATGACCTGGGAAATCTTTTTCAGGCGAAATTCCAACAACAATTGCGCTGTTTGCATTTCGTTCATTACGCGAGTATTGACTCATACCATTGGTTACAACGCGGCCTTCTTCTGAGGTTGCAGCAACCACAGTACCACCTGGGCACATACAAAAACTATAAACAGTGCGTCCATTATCACAGTGATGAACAAGTTTATAATCAGCTGCGCCTAGGATTGGGTTTCCGGCATTGTCACCAAAACGGCATTCGTCAATCATTGACTGCTTATGTTCGATTCTAAAACCGACAGAAAAAGGCTTGGCTTCAACATAAATACCTTTGTCATGGACCATCTTAAATGTATCACGCGCACTGTGACCCACAGCAAGTACAACATGCTGGGTGTCAATTTGTTCACCCGAAGAGAGTTTTAAACCTTTAACTTGGCCTTCATCGAGTAAGATATCGTCAACGCGAGTGCTAAAACGTATCTCACCGCCAAGCTCTTCAATCCGGGCACGCATTTTTTCAATCATGGTAACTAATTTAAAGGTTCCGATATGGGGTTTACTGACATACATGATTTCTTCAGGTGCACCTGCTTCAACAAACTCAGTAATAACCTTACGACCATAATGCTTAGGGTCTTTAACTTGGCTGTATAATTTACCATCAGAGAAGGTACCTGCACCACCTTCACCAAATTGAACATTTGATTCTGTGTTTAAGGTACGTTTACGCCAAAAACCAAACGTGTCTTTTGTTCGCTCACGTACTTCCTTGCCTCGCTCTAAAATGATGGGTTTAAAGCCCATTTGTGCTAGTACTAATCCAGCGAATAAACCACATGGGCCAAAACCAATGACCACAGGTCTTTGGTTCAAATTTGCAGGCGCTTGAGCAACAAATTTGTAGCGTGTATCAGGGGCTGGTTTTACATGTTGGTCTTTGCTGAATTTTTCAAGTAGTGCAGCTTCATTTTCAACATCAACATCAAGTGTGTATATAAGTAAAATAGCGGTTTTTTTTCTTGCATCATAACCACGTTTAAATACATTAAAGCTATTTAACTGCGCCTTTTCTATGCCTAGTTTGGTTAAAATTGCTTGTTGTAGGGCATTTTCGTCATGATCAAGCGGTAGCTTTATTTCGGTTAAACGTATCATATTTAATCTCTGTTAGGTGTCTTAGCAATAACTCTTCAGCTATGCTCACAATATTCGGGTATTTTACGTTAATTTAAGCGCTGATGGCAGTGATTATTTATTGTATTTTTGCTGTGGTTGGGTATGATCTTGCGCTTATATTTTATTAACCTTGAGCACACTGATTATGGCATTTGTAGTCACAGAAAATTGTATAAAGTGTAAATACACTGACTGTGTGGCTGTGTGTCCCGCTGATGCTTTTTATGAAGGCCCTAACTTTCTGGCTATAAGCCCAATCGATTGTATTGATTGTGGTTTATGTGTACCTGAATGCCCAGCAGAGGCAATATATCAGGAAGATGAACTACCGAAAGAGCAAAAAGAATTTACTGAGTTAAATGCTGAGCTTGCCCTTATTTGGCCACGTATTACTGAGGTGAAATCAGCTCCGAGTGATGCTGACGATTGGAACGGTGTCCAAAACAAGCTTAAACTTATTGAAACATAGACTTTTTAAAATACATCTGCGAATTTATTATTATATTTAACATTTTACTCATAAAAATGTTAACAAATGTACCTCGCTCAATTACAATCCACGCGTAAAGTTACTTATTCTGAGTAATCGAATCTAAATGGATGTTTATGCAGTACTATAATCAAATAATAAAAACTCTTCTGATCATCTGCGTGTTGATTTTTAGCGCGGATTCAATAGCCCAGAAACAGCACTTCACTTTAGCCCACATTGAACAGTCGATAGATCTAGATGGTAAACTTGATGAGCCACATTGGCAAAATGCCACTTTGATCCCATTAATTTATCAAAACGAACCGAACGAAAAAGGGGTTCCCCCAGTTAAAACTGATGCGTATTTATATGAGGATGGACAATATTTATATGTTGCGTTTATGGCTTATGACGAAAACCCAGAAAATATTAGAGCAGCATTACGTGATCGAGATACGCTATGGGCAGATGATAATGTTGCCTTAATGATAGATACCTTCAATGATGAAAGAACAGGGTATGAGTTTTATGTTAACCCATTAGGTGCGCAGGGAGATATGCGCATGACGGACACCGATGGCTGGAGTGAAGACCCATCTTGGAATGCGATTTGGGATAGTGCAGGGCAAGTAACCGATGAGGGCTATGTAGTTGAAATGCGTATTCCTTTTACAGCATTGAGATTCCCAACAAACAAAGCTGATATGACTTGGAGCATCGCGCTATGGAGAAACTACCCACGAGAGGTGCTTTACCAGTTATCGAATGTGGGGTTTGATCGCGATGTAAAATGTAGTTTTTGTCAGTTTGACAAAATCACCGGTTTTAAGGCCATGGAGCCGAGCAAAAATATCCAATTAACACCAACAGTTACAGCTCTTAGACATGATGTGAAAGACACTGTACCTGGGGATTGGAATAATGGTGATATTGATACCGAAGCTGGATTAGATTTAAGATGGGGTATCAGCCAAGACGCCGTTATCAATGCAACAATTAATCCTGACTTTTCACAAGTAGAAGCTGATAGTTTAGAGCTTGATGTCAATACCACTTATTCAATCTATTATGCCGAAAAACGTCCATTTTTTCTTGATGGTGCGTCATATTTTAAAAGTAGTTTATTCGAGCTACTTTATACCCGTACTATTGCACAGCCTAAAATCGGAGCAAAAATAACGGGTAAGTCAGAAGCTCATAGTTATGCATTTATGTATGCGGATGATGAAAATACCAGTATTTTATTACCTACTAATCAGGGCTCTGGCTTTGCAAATTTAGCGGAAAAATCAAAATCTGCCGTAGGTCGTTATCAATATGATATAGGTGATAAAGGCACAATAGGTTTTACAACAACGCATCGTGAAGCTGATAATTATAAAAATAGTGTGGTTTCGCTTGATGGTAGTTATTGGTTTAATCAAACCGACAGCATACTTTATCAAATAGCCAGCTCTGACAGCCAAAACTCGAAATACCTCGTTGATTTCTATGGATTAGAAGACGAGCAGTCTGATCAAGCGTATAAAGTAGAGTTTACCCGTGAGAAGCGTGATTATAAATTATTTGCAAGTTATGAAGATATTGGCGAAGACTACCGCACTGATTTAGGCTATCAAGCAAAAGTTGATTATAAGAAAGCATTAGTAGGTGGTGGGCAATCATGGTACTTGGATGCGAATAATCTAGTGACGGAATACTCATATAACTTAGATTGGGATAAAACGTGGGCGCAAGACGGCACTTTACTAGAAGAAGAATATGAAGGGTATATTTACTTAAAAGGTCAAATGCAATCATTCTTAGAGTTTGGCTTTATCCACCGTAAAGAAAATTACTATGATAATTTATATAACCAAAACATTGGCTATATTTGGGGCGGGTTTAAACCAACTAAAGACATAACGCTTAACTTATACAGTGAATTCGGTAGTAAAATTGATTACACAAACGAGCAATTAGGTGATCAATTTATTATTGAGCCTGAAATGACGTGGGATATAAATGACCACTGGCAGGTGCAAGTTGAACATAGCTATAATCGCCTAGATAATCCTCAGGGTGAGAATGTATTTACTGCAAACTTAACTGATCTGCGAGTATATTATAAATTTAATATGCGCTCTATGCTCAAACTGATTTTACAGTTTGAAGATATAGATAGAAACCAAGATGCGTATTACTATGGCGTAAGCCAATTAAATAAAGAGTATGGAAGCCAACTTGTGTATTCGTATAAGATTAATGCGCAGACCTTATTTTTCCTCGGCTATTCTGATAAAGGTTTCCAAAATGATGGGTTAAAAAATCTAGAAAGAGACCAGCGCACATTCTTTACAAAGTTAAGCTATGCATGGCAGCTTTAGTTAACCTGAACTCTGGTTAAGAGATGTACTAATGTATTGATATTAAATCACAAATATATTTATTAGCCGCTGGAGATAGATTTATTATCTAGAGTTCAGGTTAGTTATAAATAAAGCAAATAAAAACGAGCCCTTTAGGCTCGTTTTTATTAATTGAAGTTCTTATAAATTCCTAAAGTAAGCCTCCACAAACTGAATCTGATTTGGCTCTTTTGGGGCTGTTTTGAAGTTAATTGTATTTTGAGTGTGACGAAGTTTCAGCTCGTCGCTAAAGGTACAATCAACAGATTTGAATGGTTTTATTTTTGCTTTAAATAATGCAGAGTTTTGACATTGCTTTACTAATACATTTGCCACCTGAGCACAATAGGCGCCTACAGCATAGGTTTGCAAGGTGCTATTATCCAACTCATGCCAGTTAACCTTCGTTTTAATATTTTGGCCACAGTGCGAAGCTAGTGCTTTATCGGCATCAGTTAAAGCCGATGCGAGGTTTTCAATTGCTCGTTCTCTATTAAATAATGCAAACTTAGATTGAACACCTTTTTCTAATTGCATTTTGTATTGAGCGTATATGTCTTCACTGATCGCTTTATTACGTTTGTCTTTTAATTCAGATAAATAGATAGCTTTATTGGTATCTGGTAAATATAACGAATAACTACAACAGCTGTAACCTTGCTCACGGGTAACCAACGCACGCTGCTGTCCATCGTAGGTGTATTTATACGCTTGAATACTACCATGTGGGAGTAGATCAGTTAAAAACACCACTTCATCAATGGGGTGGTTTACGCCAATAACTTTGACCAAAGCCTGTGTTTTATCGGCATTTTCGACAATCGTCACTTGTTCACCAAGCGGCGATTCTAACACTATGGGGTACTTTTGTAGCTCGAGGGCAAATGCGTTTGAGCTAAAAAGGCATAAAAGAAAAAGTACATTTTTCATTAGTAAAGTCCATTTTATTAATAATATTTATCTGCACAGTGTAACAACCCTTATTTGCAATATGAATACAATTAGCTATTTTTTAAATTTCATTGAAATAAATCACGATGGTGCCACCATTTAACGCACTGCCATTGTGTATGTTCACGCCAACGCCAACATCATCAAACCAGTCAGTCCAATTGGATACATCCCATAAAAAACCAAAACCAAATTCGTAGAAATGATTCGTACCAAGCGGTGCAATGGCATCAGCACCTAAATCAACTCGTTGTGCTTTAACATAAAATGACTGTGTTAAATCAAAAAAAGAAAACATATTAAAATTTGCTTTTATAGCGTTATTTATTTGCCAGCTTTCTGGATTGATAGATTTAAGTGATTGAGGTTGTGAAAGTGCCCAACCATAATAGTATTCAAATTTTAGTTTGTATTCGTAATGACCCCAGTTTCTAGGGTGCTTATAAACGAATGAGGCGCTGGGGTTGATAATAAGAGCACGACTGCTGATATTACTGTAAATTCCATCAGTAATCGGTTTTAGTTGCTGCTTGCTTTGCCGACTGTTATACACGTAATCATTTGTGTAATGCATTAAATGGGCATTAATACGTGTTCTATAAAGCCAATTACTACTGATTGGCTTTTCAATACTGGCACCCAAACTTACACTCAACATTTTCTCTGTACTCAGATCGGATTGCTCATTATCAAATATGTCAACATTGTGCTTTTGCTCTAAATAATTCACTTTAGTACGAAAGGTACTTTTATAGCCACTGATTGGATCGTTGAGATTAAAGTCAAAAGGGAGGCTATATAAGGTTAGCTGATGCCTTAAGGCTAAAGCTTCATCTACATCTAGGTTATTTTGATGTGGGTCGATGAGTATATTTGGATCAAAATTACCATACCCTAACGAGATACTTTCACCGTTAGTTAAAATAAGAGAGCTTGCAAAGGCTGATTCAAGATCTTTTTTTGCGTTTGCAAATGTGTTTGATGATAACAGCGAAAATATACATAGCGTTATTAATAAATACGAAGGCATACTAAAATTAATAAGGTTTGAATAAAGTAAGTGTAATAGGTTTATTGTTTTAAACAATAAAGAATACCAGCCTAAGCTGGTATTCTTTCACTGGTATTAAGGCGTGTAATAAATAGGAGAGCCAGGGCCAACGGGTAACCCTAAAACAAAGACCCATAAATAAAACAGTACAACCCAACCAACAAAGAAGAACATGCTATAAGGCAGCATTGTGGCAACAAGTGTACCAATACCCATGTCCTTTTTATATTTAGTTGCAACAGCGAGGATGAGGCCAAAGTAACTCATCATAGGCGTAATTAAGTTAGTTACCGAGTCTCCAATTCTGTATGCCGCTTGAATTGTTTCTGGCGCGTAACCGATCAACATTAGCATTGGAACAAATATAGGTGCGGTAACAGCCCACTGAGCAGAGGAAGAGCCTAGGCTCAAGTTGACAAGCGCGCACATGAAAATAAACAATACAAACACCTCAGGGCCAGTCAAATTAAGTGCTTGAAGTAGCGCTGCGCCATTAATTGCCAAAATAGTACCTAGATTTGTCCATTTGAAGAATGCAACAAACTGCGCAGCAAAGAATACAAGCACAATGTACATACCCATTGAACTCATGCTCTTACTCATAGCATCAATGACATCTTTATCGTTCTTCATGGTACCGACCACACGACCATAAACAAAACCTGGGATACCAAACGTAACGAATATAAAGACCACAATGCCTTTTAAAAACGGAGAGTGCGCAACAAGGCCCGTCTCTGGGTTACGTAAAATGCCATCAGCCGGTACTATAGTCCACGCCAATAAAAGAGAAACTAAAAGTAAAGAGACCCCAGCCCACTTCAAGCCTGTTTTTTCTAATGCAGTTAATCCTTCTATATTGTTATCAGCTAAATCGGCGCTGGCGTCATCAGGGTTATATTTTCCTAGACGTGGTTCGACAATTTTTTCAGTAACAAAGGTGCCTAAAAGCGCAATAAGCAATACCGATATCATCATAAAATACCAGTTGGCCTCAGCGCCTACTTGATATGTAGGGTCAATCATTTGTGCGGCTGGAGTGGTAATACCGGCAAGAAGTGGATCGATAGTTCCGAGTAATAAGTTTGCACTGTAACCACCCGATACACCAGCAAACGCGGCAGCTAAGCCAGCAAGAGGGTGGCGGCCTAGGCTATGGAAAATCATTGCGGCTAGTGGTATTAATACAACATAGCCAAGCTCAGATGCTGTATTTGACAATATGGCAGCAAAGACCACCATAAATGTAACTAATCGCTTAGAGGCGCCCATCACCATGCCACGCATTGCTGCAGATAAAAGGCCTGAATGTTCAGCAACACTCACGCCAAGTAATGCAACGAGTACGGTGCCCAGTGGAGCAAAACTTGTAAAGTTAGTCACTAAACCTGTGACGATACGCTGCAGACCTTCGGCGCTTAATAAACTTACAACCTCAATAACCCCATCAGGATCGCGCCCTGCAGAACCAACCGGACGAGGGTCTATAGCGCTTAAGCCAAACCAATCGGCTATACCGCTGAAGACGATGATCGCCACACAAAACATCGCAAATAAAGTGATAGGGTGGGGCAACATATTCCCCAAAAACTCAACAGTAGATAAAAATCGGTTAAATAAGCCCGATTCTTTTTTTGTTTCCGTTGAGTTTGCAGTGTCAACTGCTTTAGACATAGCAAATTACTCAAAATTATAAAAATTGCCGCAATTTACCATTTTTAGGCTGAGGTATCACCTATAAACGATGGCTTACTTGTTAGGTACGTTGAATGTGTATTTAATTGACCACACCTTTAAATAAAAGAGGGTAGCGCCTTAACCTATTGCCTATATAATCGTCAGCCAATATTTGTTCACAAATCTGGTTAACATCATTACTTGCTTCAAATACCCAGTCAAACCGTTCTATAGCTAATAAAAAACCACGTTTTAAAAATTGTTGTTGCCTGTACTCATCAAGATTATTGCGAATAATGCTGAGCTTACTAGGATCAGCTTTTAAGTTATCAACAACTTGATTGATAAAAAGGGAATGTCTGCGCGATGTTGGACGTTGTCTTCGCTGTACTCTAGGCACTTTACCTCCTAAACATTTGCCAGTATGTTTGATAGCTTTTTGAGAAAGTCATCTTTGTGTTTATCGTGCTCATAATCTAGGTGATATGTGTTATGAAAACCAAAGCGCAATAGCACGCCACTGCCTTTAAGATAAATAGTATACCCATCAATATCAGAATAAGCAGTTAACCCCATGTAAAGCTTACCTTCTTGCGTATTCTCGCCGTGTTGAATGATTTGCTCATAAACAGCTAAAATTTGTTTACCTTCAATTTCGTTTTTCATGATTCCTCCTTTTTTATTAATACGTTGAAAACGTCGCTTTGGTTTAATATTAGCTAATCTATAGTATATAAAATAAACCTACTTATGATTTAGATGTTTAATGGGGATAAAAATATCAAGTGCTAGTTTTTAAGCAAAAATGTCAGTAAACCCTATTAATTGATAAAGCATATTACTCACAACGTGATTTAGGTTTTGTTTCAAGTGAATCGCGCAAAGCATTTTCAGATATGAACCGCACTATTTTCAGCCAACTTTATCAACTGAACTCTATATAGCAATACATGAACAAAATGTGCACAAAACATACTGCTGTTTTAATTATAATTGATTACAGAAATACTGGTGTGTTTTGTGACTTACTTGGGAGCTATAAGGTCACTCTAAAGATCTGTTTCATGCAGTTGAGTCGCCATTAACCGAACTTGCAAATATAATAGAAGTGCTGCCATGGGGCTTATTAGCTGCTGATATTATAAAGGGCTGGTTTATAATTTTTTTGGGTTGCAACGCAGCTTAGTATGAGAGAACAACTGCATTTGCTGTTAGTCGATAAAATATCGATTGATGATTTTAGGTTAATCTCTTAACCATCTGATTTTTATGTAAAAGACTATCTTAATTAGTGCCACCCTATTTAAGGCTTACGGGGCATGACTGAGTTTTGGCTGTTCTATTGGTGAGTTATCTTTTAAGTGATTGAAAATAACTATATCCCTTTATTCTTATAACTGTTATTTAACCCAACGTTTTAAAATTGATTTATGCATAAAAAACCTCACTAAATTAGTGAGGTTTCTTTATGTCGCTATTTATGTGCTGTATTAACGTGCGTTCGTGCTTTCAAATATCTTATCTGCCGAAGCTGCAACGAAACCAGTATAGAGCTCACCATCTGGTTTGTTATAACGAAGGGCAAACTCATAAAAACAGCTTGGTACACTCATTTTTGTGTCACTAAACTGAACTGCAAAGTCATCAGCTAGTGTTGATGATTGTTCAAGTAATACCTCAGGAGAGCCTTTTACTTCGCCACCAGAAGTATTTAATGCAAATCCAGCATCTTTAAGTGCTGTATTTACGGCTTCAATATTATCAAACTGGGCAAGTTCATTAATGCTAACTGTAAAATGGTTTGCACGGTAACCCCAGGCAGACATCCATGCAGCGTATTCACTTTCTGCAAGTAGTTTTTTATAGGTATCAGAGGTTACTTGCCAGTGTGTACCTGAATATAAGAAGTTCTCAGCCGTGACAGCACTTTCATCAATGCTGTTAACCATGTCACTCACGATAGCCTGTAGCTCTGGTGAGCATTTTTCTACTAGCAACTCAGAAATAAACACTTTTGGCTGGGTCGTATCTGGATGCTCATAATGTTTTGCATAAAGTTTTTTAGCTTCAAAATGGTACTCGCCACATTCTTTATATCCTAACGCTAAAAAATGAGCTGCTAATTTTTCAAGGCCAATTTTTTCATGGTTAAAAGTGCGCAGTGCAATGTGATCATTTAGGATGTCATCTTTTTGAGTCGAGCCAAGTAACTCATGAACTTTTACGGCTGATGGAGTAACAGCTAAATAGTTTTGCCATAAGTTTTCAAATAATGTATTTACGTTTGTGTGCATTATAATTCCTTAATTTTTTGAGTATAGCGTCTGCTAATTATTCGATGATTAAGCCCGGCGCAAGGGTCGAAGGTAAATTAACCTGTTCAGCTTCCACGGATGCAACAGGGTATGCGCAATAATCAGCTGCATAATATGCGCTTGCTCTGTGGTTACCACTTGCACCTATACCACCAAAAGGCGCAGCACTTGAAGCGCCAGTGATAGGTCGGTTCCAGTTAACAATACCGGCACGAATACGTTTTAAAAAGTGTTGATAGTCAGCGTGTGAATCGCTTAATAAGCCTGCAGATAAGCCAAATGAGGTGTTGTTTGCTTTTGCTATCGCAGTATCAAAATCGTCATAGCGATATACTTTTATCAGTGGGCCAAAGTGCTCTTCGTCTGGTATATTGCTAATGTCGGTGACATCAATAATACCTGGGCTTACAAATCCAGTGCCTGCTTTCAAGTGTGTTAATTCAACTAATGAGTTTGCACCTAAATCAATTAAAGCTTGTTGTGCTGAAACCATGCCTAAAGCAGCTTGCTCGCTGATCATTGCGCCCATAAATGGTTGAGGCTCAGCAAAACTTTCATCGACAACAATGTCCTTCGTTGCGCTAATAAGCTTAGCTAAAATAGCATCACCATTTGATCCATTTTCAATGAATAGCCTGCGTGCACAAGTACATCGTTGACCCGACGTTATAAAACCTGACTGGATAATATCGTGAACAGCTGCATTTACATCAGCAACATCTTTGACGATTAATGGGTTATTCCCCCCCATTTCAAGTGCAAGAATTTTCCCCGGATGGCCTGCAAACTGCTTATGCAATAGATGCCCGGTGTTTGAGCTACCGGTGAAGAATAACCCATCAATATCTTGATGACTGGCAAGTGCTTTACCTGTTTCGACTTCACCTTGAACCAAATTAATTACGCCAGCAGGTAAGCCCGCTTTCAGCCACAATTCAAGTGTAAATTGTGCAACATAAGGAGTCAGTTCAGAAGGCTTAAACACCACCGTATTACCCGCTAAAATTGCTGGTACAATATGGCCATTAGGTAAGTGGCCAGGGAAGTTGTACGGGCCAAATATTGCCACAACACCATGAGGTTTATGGCGAATGAAGGCTTTAGCACCTGGCATGGGGTTTTCAGTGGTGCCCGTACGTTCGTTATAGGCTTTAACTGAAATAGCCACCTTACCCGTCATAGCACCCACTTCAGTGCGTGTTTCCCAAATGGGCTTGCCTGTTTCTTTTGCAATAATGGTGGCGAATTCTTCACTGTGTTTTTTTAACAAAGAGGCAAAATTTTCAAGTATGCTAATGCGTTCAGCAAGCGGCGTATCAGCCCAATTAACCTGAGCGTCACGTGCAGCTTTAATTGCGTTGTCAACTTGCTCTGGCGTTGCGCTTAAGCCTTGCCATAGTACTTCACCATTACTTGGGTTTATTGAGCTGAAGCTATGACCTAGACCTATTTGCCATTGGTTGTTTATCAGTTGATTGTTTTGTGATTCAAGACTCATAGAATTCCTACTTTGTTTACAGGCGAAAAAATCTCGCCGCGTCGCCTTGTTTTAGTTCAAGGGCGTGTGCAACGTCTTTACTTACGATTAATGTATGCTTAGCATGATTATAATGCGCATGTTTGGTAAACGTGGCTCTAAAATCTGCTACTCCTTGATTGCAAATTGCCAACGTATCAGAGCTTTGTTCATCTACATAATCAAGCTCGCCGATAGAAATTGGACATACAATTGAATCCCTTACACTGCGAATATTACCAAGCTTTGCTTCTACCGTAGGGCCTGCATCAAACAGGTCGACGTAACCTCTGTGTTCAAACCCTTCTTTTTCTAGTAATTTAAGTGCAGGTTTAGTTTTATCATGCACTTTACCAATCACGTCTTGCGCTTTTTTGCTGAGTAAATTCGCATAGATAGGGTATTTAGGCATTAGTTCGCTGATAAAAACCTTATCCCCTAAACCAACTAAATGATCTGCTTGTGGAAATTCGATACTAAAAAAATGCTCTTCTAACCACTGCCAAAATGGAGAATGGCCGTTTTCATCGCTCACCCCACGCATTTCGGCGATAATTGTGTCAGCAAAGCGTTCACTGTGCTGTGCCATAAATAGAAAACGTGAACGAGATAAGAAACGTCCAGCTAGCCCTTTACGACTATCTTCACGTAAGAATAACGTACAGATTTCAGAGCAACCGGTGTAGTCATTACACATACTCAGGATATCGACTGTGTTATAGACTTTTAAAGTAGGTGAGTGATGGACTGTTTTACCTAAATGGTAATGATACAGAGGAACATTAAGACCCACAGCAGCTTCAATAGCTGTTGTACCAATGACCTCTCCAGTGTTGGTGTCCTCAAGGACAAACAAATAGCTCTCATCAAGCGGTTGGCTAATGTCTTTAGAAAAGCTACTTTCTGCGCGGGCAATTTTTTCAAGTAACAATGTATCGTCAACGGGTAGCGATGTGAAACCATGACCAGATTCAATAGCGATTTGTTTTAACGCTTCAAAATCAGTGTTCTTGATAGGGCGTAATACATGCATTTATTAAAGCTCCATTAGCGCTCTTTAAATAAAGAGCGCTAAATTAAATTAACCGTTTACTACATCAGCTACGGCTTTTTCAAAACGCGAAAGGCCTTCTTTTATATCCTCAAGCGGTATTACTAATGAGGGTGTGAAGCGGATTACATTTGTGCCTGCTACTAAACTCATAAGCCCTTGTTCAGTACTTGCTATTAAAAAGTCACGAGCGCGCCCTTCAAACTTACTGTTAAGAACAGCGCCTAATAAAAGTCCTTTACCGCGAATTTCACTAAACACATCATACTTTTCGTTAATTGCAGCAAAACCGTCACGGAATAATTGTTCACGCTCTTTAACGCCTGCCAAAACGTCTGGATTATTTATTGTATCAAATGCAGCTTCAGCAACGGCGCATGCCAAAGGATTGCCACCGTATGTTGAACCATGAGTACCTATTTTAAGGTGAGCTGCAATTTCTGTTGTGGTTATCATGGCACCAATTGGAAAACCACCGCCGAGTGCTTTTGCTGTTGTTAAAATATCGGGTGTAACACCTAAATCTTGATAAGCGTATAGAGAGCCCGTACGACCTACGCCTGTTTGTACTTCATCAAATATTAGTAATGCGTTGTGTTTATCACACAGGGCACGGACGCCTTTGATAAACTCATTAGTTGGGGAAATAATACCGCCTTCACCTTGCAGAGGCTCCATCATTACAGCACAGGTTTTATCACTAATTAGCTGTTCAAAAGCAGCAAGGTCATTATAGTCACAATGATCGATAGCCGCAGGTTTAGGGCCAAAGCCATCTGAATAGGCAACCTGACCACCTACAGTCACTGTAAAGAAAGTGCGACCATGGAAACCTTTGTTAAAAGCAATAATTTGTGTTTTGTCTTCACCGTGAACATCCAGTGCAAAACGACGAGCAAGTTTAAGAGCTGCTTCATTTGCTTCTGCGCCAGAGTTAGCAAAATAGACTTTATCAGCAAATGTTGCATCAGTAATTTTTTTTGCTAAACGTAAAGCTGGCTCATTGGTCATTACATTTGATAAGTGCCAAATTTTATCGCCTTGTTCTTTAAGCGCATTAACAAGTGCAGGGTGGCAATGCCCGAGACAGTTAACCGCAATTCCACCTGCAAAATCGATAAACTCTTTTCCTGTTTGGTCCCAAACACGAGAGCCTTCTCCACGCACAGGAATTACTGAAGAAGGGTTATAATTTGGAACCATGACATCGTTGAATAAATCTCGAGAAACTTGCATTTGACGCACCTTAAATAGCGAATAAGAAAATAAATAAACGTGTAACTAACTATCTTTTAACTGCTATAAGCAGTATTTCATTGTTATTTATCTATTATCTAGCTTCGTTAGTTAAATTTGCAGTGCTAAATTGTTAAAAATGACTATAATAAAAGTCATATTAACGATTAGGGTTAGCAAAGTGATAGGAAAGCAAGATGAAAAGCTACTTGCAATTTTAAGAACAAACGCCCGTGCAAGTATTTCTGATTTAGCAAGAGCGCTGAATTTATCCCGTTCAACTGTACAAAGTAGAATGCTTAAGTTAGAAGAAACAGGAGTTATCAAAGGCTACAGTGTTGATTATGGTGAAGCGTATCTCAATGCAATGGTTGCGGCACATGTGTCAATTAAAGTGAAGCAAAAGCTAACTACGAAAACAAATTTAGAGCTTAAGCAAATTGATGCTATTTCACAGTTATATGCAATAAGTGGTGAATTTGATTTAATTGCAGTCGTACAGGCACAAAACTTAGAAAAGTTAAGTCATTTACTTGATGATATTGGTAATTTAGATGGCGTTGAGCGAACAACGTCTTCAGTTATTTTAGAAACTAAATTTAATCGTTAGTGTAATAGTAAATTAATCACTATACTAAGTTTAAAATATTCATTAAATTTAGTGTGAATAGCTTTTATAGGTACTGTTATTAGTATAATTAAAGCTTAATAATATTAGTGTCAAATAGTGTTCTTACACAAAGATTTGGCTTTTGAGGGCTTATGCAAGTCGGTTTACTAAATTCAATTATTAAGATAACGAAAAACAAAGATGTAGACTCTCTTGAGTATACGATAATCTCAACGATTCAAGAGTTCGTTAAGTGCGAAGAAATATCGATATATAAAGATTTAGAAGTTGCTGGAGAATTGCGGATTGAACGAAGCGCTTCTTTAAAATTTTTATCTCAAAATGATTTTATTTGGCAAGATAAAGATGTCATAAAAGAGCCCGATGCTGAACTAGTTTCATGTATCAGTTCTTCCTGCATTATCACTGTTAAATCAGATAACAATAAAGAACGTCGGTGGCTTCCTATCAATGTGCGTGATAAACCCGTTGCTGTTATTGCTATTTTATCGGAACATTTAGAAAGTGAAGATCAAGTGTTGCTGAATGCTTTTTGTCGCATCTTTGAAAATTACTTAGCAATTTTACATGAAAGTGAAACGGATAAACTGACAGGGCTGTTGAATCGTCAAACGTTTGATAAGAAGATCAAGCTACTGATAGAAAAGCAAATGGCGAAGCAGCATCAGAACATCAAAACAGATGAAAAACGCTCTAAACACTCAGGTTCCTCCTCCTGGCTCGCGATTGTTGATATTGATCACTTTAAGCAAGTCAATGATGAATACGGCCACGTCTGTGGCGATGAAGTTTTATTAGTGTTAGCACAAAAAATGAAAAGCTATTTTCGTTCATCAGATTTAATATTTCGATTTGGGGGAGAGGAGTTTGTATTGGTATTTGAACCAACAAATTATGATTTTATCCACGCTAAGTTAAATACATTTTTAGATTTAGTGAGAAATACAAAATTTCCATTCGTCTCAAACCTATCTTTGAGTATTGGCTTATCTAGGATCAGCCCCTATGACTTTCCTATTTCTGTTGTAGAAAATGCGGATAAAGCACTTTATTACGCTAAACGAAATGGGCGTGACCAATTATGTTTTTATGATGAATTAGTCACAAAAAATTTGATAGATACCAAAGAAAAACAATCTGATATTGATTTATTTTAACTGAAGAGGTGATTTTTTAATTACCTTTTTTGTTGTCTCATCCAGCTTAATGACATAGGCATTACCTCCTATACCCTTAAATTCCTCATCGGTAAATACTAGCGTATTTTCATCGTAAAAGGTTATGGCTTCTTTTTGAGTCACAATTCCTAAGTCAATTTGAGATACGTCACCAGAGAAAAATTTATCACCTTCAAAGTTTTCGAATAGCCAGATACTAGTTGAGTCGAGTAAGACGAGTTTTTTTCGGTTTGGGCTTAAAGCTGCCGATGTTATCCAGCACAACTTTTCCATTGTGGTACACGTTTGAAATGAATCAATTAATTGTGCATCAAAGTTAGCAGCATGGTCGCCCACTTTATATACATTGGTTATGCCATCAAATGGTTTAGTTCTGTTTTTTGTAAAAAGGTATAAATGTCTGCCAAATGCAACAAAAGCCTCTAAGTCATAATTTCGTTTATTAGGAGCAACTGGTTGGTCATTGAGTTCAGGATAGGTAAATTTAATAATTTCTGCTTGTGTAGAGTTACCTTTTATATCAATGGGGTTTTCAATTTTATAAATAGTCAGCCATCGACGCTCTTGTTTGTTATTGCCAAAATCACCTAAGAAAAAATGGCCAAAGTCATTTTGGGTGATGTCTTCCCAGTCAATATTTTTAGCGTTGGTAACAAGTACTTCTTTTGAGATAGAGCCATCTTCACTTAGGCGGTAAAGTTTTGCATCATCGCCACCATCATTGATGGCCCAAAGTTGATTGGATTTATCAAATTCGATACCGGATATTTCTTTAAGACGCGCATCTACAGTAAGTTTCTTTTTACTGTAAAGGGTATAGATAGATGAACCAATAGTAATAGCTGTTATCAGTACGGCAAATATGATGAGAGACAAGAAACTTTTTTTGAGCATTGGTTTTATAAAAAGATAGTAATATCCCGCTATTATGCTGTATTTAGCTAATAATTACTACTTGGAGGCTTAACCATTTGATTCAATTTGCCATACCCCCGTGCCTGTAGCAGCTACGTGGTTAACGTTACCTTGTAAAACTTTGTTGCCTACATTAATCGACGATTCTGGTCGGCTGACTAAATACCCTTGCACACTGCTGATCCCTAAGCGCTTGACAAGGTCAAATTGTGCGAGTTCTTCAACACCTTCAGCCACTATCTTCAGCCCTAATTTAGTACCTAGTTCGCTGATTGAATTTAAAATTTCATTATATTTAGGATTTTCATTTGCTTGAGCAATAAAGAGCCTATCTATTTTTAAAACATCGATAGGTAAATCAGCCAATGTACTTAAAGAACTAAATCCGGTGCCAAAGTCATCAATAGCGATAGTGACACCTTTTGTTCTGAGTTTTTCTAATTCTCTGATTATGCTATTGCTAGCCGTAATCAGTGTTGATTCAGTTATTTCGAGCATAAGTGCAGAAGGTGGTAAGCCTGTTTTATCAAGTTTTTGCATTACCCAGTCATGCAGTGGTCGGTGTTTTAGTTGAATTCCCGAGACATTGACTGAGATTTTTACTTTACGCATACCTGCATTATGCCAAGCTGACATTTGTCTACATGATTCAAGCATAATCCAATCACCGAGCTCTAATATGAGGTTAGACTCTTCAGCAATAGGAATGAATTCAACGGGAGATATCATTCCTTCAACCGGATGATCCCAGCGAACCAATGCTTCGAAATAGTCTATGGCACAATCTTCAACATGAACGATTGGCTGAAATGAAAGGTGAAAGTTTTGACACGCAATAGCTAATCGCAACTCTTCAAGAAGGTAGTGATAGCGGCGCATCTTATTACCCATTTCAGGTGAGTAAACTTTAAAAATTCCACGCCCGTCAGTTTTTGCTCTATACATTGCAACATCAGCCATTTGCAATAAAGCATGAGGAGTAGATGCACTGTCAGGGTAGACTGCCACACCCACGCTAGCACTTATTTTTATCAGTTTATTACCTAAAACAAAATCACGTTCTATTTCACTCAATACATTTTGCGCAACGTCTAATGTCTTACTTTCACTATCAATGTTATTGATAAAAATAGAAAATTCATCTCCCCCCAAACGCGCTAAGTTTTGCTCTAGCATACTGGTTGGATTAATATCATTTAGTTTGTGATTACGTAAAACGCTTGCAAGTCGCTCAGCAACTTGGATTAAAACTTCATCACCAAAGCTATGGCCAAAAGAATCATTAACTTGTTTAAAGCCATCTAAATCAATAAACAGCAAGGCACAGTGCATATTTTCAAGTTCGGCACTATTTAATTGTCGGTCAAGATGTTCAATGTAAGCATGACGGTCAATTAACTGTGTTAGTTTATCCTGGCTAATACTAGTTTGTGTTTCTCTGGTATATGTTGCGATATGTGTGTTTAAGGCCGATAAACCCTGACTTAACCGAGTCACAGGATTAATAATTTCTAAAGACGGTAACTGAATTTTAAACGAACTTAATAATTTATCGGTTTGAATGTTTAATTGTTCGATTACTTTTTGTTCACGGCGAGCGCGCTGTAGACTCCCCAAATACCAAGTTAACCAAAAGCCCATCAAAATTAAAATAATAAGGTTGGCTGGAGAAAGAAGCGTGGCCACTAATAATGACGAATATTGCACAGTAACAAATTCAGCATCCGTAATTTTTATCAGTAAATAATCATGCTCGTTGGTTGATATTAGACTGTGTCCACTTAATACAGGGTTATACCAAGAGGGTATTTCTAAATGAGTTTGCGCTATGGGAAACGTTCGAATAGCGACATTCGACTGTTTTGGATTAATACTATTAACTTGTTTTGTCAGCAAAATATTTAAGCCGTAACAAAAGACAATTAAAGTAATTAAAGCAATACTGATTACACGAAAAAATTTAGTCATTCTATTAAGCCATTATGACCCCCTATTTTATTATGATTATAGCGAAGGGAGTTGGTACTTTTTTTCAGTATATAGTGTGTGAGTTCAAGAGACAAACTTTTCACAAGCACGGTATTAAAAAAACATGATTTTAAGAATTAGAGTACTTAATCTACTGTGTTTGTTGAATTTTTCGCTTGTTTCAAATTTAGTTTATTTCACTTTACGAATCTTTATATGTTATCTATTTTGTTTACTGTTAGTTGTTTGATAAGTGAACTATGGTTTAGTTCTTGCAGTTTTCAATTTAACGTAAAAGATAGCCTCATATAGAGCTATTTTGCACCATACTTGTGCGGTGGATTTTTTAATGCACTGTCATAAAGCATAAATATAAGTTTGATTAACTTATAAACACCCCCCGGCATATGTTGAGTAGTTGAACTGGCACGGTGGCAAGGATAAATAAACATAAAGTTTAGCTGGAGCCCGCTATGTTGAGTAAACGTTTTTTTAAAACCAAAGAAGAAGCTGAAGTAACGTTCGAATTTAGTCACCCTGACGCACAAGATGTGCAACTTGTTGCTGAATTTACAGATTGGCAGCCTGTTGCAATGAAATTTAATAAGAAGCAGCGTTGTTTTAAATTAAAACAACGCTTACCTAATAATCAACAATTTCACTTTAGATACCTTATAGACGGTACTATTTGGGATAACGATCATCAAGCAGATGGTTACGCTGCTAATAATTACGGTACTGAAAACAGCATTGTAAATACTCAACGTGTATAAGGTAATATAATGGATTTACTTTCGCAGTTGTTTTATCTGCATGGTATTGGTTACGAATACACAAAATATACTGGGGAACAGGTATTTTTTGAACACGATACACGTTCAGCGGCACTTCGCTGTTGTGGCGTAGATACTGAAAACCTTCAGCAAATAGAGCATTTAAATATCTCATTGGATGCTGCAAAATGGCTAGAATATGTGCCTAGTTGCAGCCTTGTTCAAAGCGATGCACCAGCTTTAAAAGTGAGGGTTGATAAACGGCTAATACATCATACTTGCACTATTTCTTTTGAAAGTTTAGATATTGAGCCAATAGTTTCTGATTTACACACTCTTGAGTGTACTGGAAATTATACGTTTAATGATGTCGTTTATGTTGAGTTGCAAGTTTGCTTGCCTAAACTCCCTGTTGGTTATCATGATGCTAAAGTTTCTATTAATAGCAAAACAGTCTTGACTGAAATTTGGGCAACCCCTAAACAAAGTTATCAAATTCCTGATAAAAAACGCACAGGCCTATCAATACAGCTATATAGCTTAAAAAATAAAGCAGGGTTAGGGATTGGTGATTTTGCCGATTTAATGGAATTGACTTGCCACAGTGCTGCTTTGCAACTTGATTATATATTGCTTAATCCATTGCATTTACTTTTTGTAGACGAACCCGAAAGAGCAAGCCCTTACAGTCCAAACAATCGTGCTTTACTTAATCCATTATATATTGCGGTGTCACTTAGCGAAGATGCACATGCTAACGCTTCGTTGAATCAACTTCTTAAAGAATCTGAACACTTTAATACCGATAGTCAATATATTGATTATACCTTGGTTTCTCAATACAAATACCAACTACTTAAATGTCTGCATAACAAGTTTATAGCTGATGGAAGTGATGAGCGAAAAGCTCAATACGCACTCTTTTGCCAAGAACACCGCACAACGCTGGCAACCCTTGAACAACAAGATTCCGAGTTTGCTTACTATCTACAATGGCAAGCGCATACTCAGTTAAAGCAATGTCAAAACGTAGCGAGAGACAGCGGGATGGCAATTGGTTTAATCAATGATTTAGCCGTAGGATGTGCCGGCGATGGTGGTGAGTTTTCAACCCAGCAGCAGCTATTTGCTAAAAATGCACATGTAGGTGCTCCGCCAGATCCGTGGGCTGAGCAAGGCCAAAACTGGGGCTTACCTGCTCTGAACCCAGTTAAAGTAGGTGACAATAATTTCGCATTTTACCGTGCACTCATTAAATCTAACATGGAAGATGTGGGTGGATTGCGTATTGATCATGTAATGGCCATACGTAGATTATGGTGGTGCTTCGAGATTAATGGACAACAAGAAGGGTGTTATGTGTATTACCCGTTTGAATACTTACTGGCAATTGTAACCATCGAATCGCACTTGAATGAATGTATTGTGATTGGTGAAGACTTAGGGGTTGTACCTCAGGAGGTAAAAAAAGCGCTGGCAGAGAAAGCAATTTTTTCAAATAGCTTATTTTACTTTGAGAAAGATCAATATGATGAGTTTTTACCTGCCGACGCGTTTGACCCCCATTGTTTATTAATGATTGCTAATCATGATGTCCCTCCATTTTTCGCTTGGTGGGAAGGCCGCGATATAAATTTAAAGGTTCAATATCAATTAATAGATGAACCGCAACAAGTGAAAGATTTAGAAGTCCGTCAAGTTGAAAAACAACGAATGTTACGATTTTTAGAGCAAAGTGGTCATCATGGCTATACGCTTAATACGCAAACTAAAGATATATATACCGCATTGACATTAAGTCTAGCACAGTCACCAGCTCAACTTTTCGCAATTCAATTAGATGACTTGGATCAGCAAATACTCTCTGTGAATATCCCCGGTACAGATAAAGAGTACCCCAATTGGCGAAGAGTGCTTTCTAAGCCATGTACAGAAATACTAAAACAACATGCTAATTTGCTTAGTGAAATAAATTCAATAAGGACGTATTAAATGAACAGTTCTGTTCAAATTAAATCAGTATCCGATCAGTATAATCAGCAAGTATCTGCGTTAGAGCGTGGTTGTTTTAAAGACCCATTTAGTTTTCTAGGTGTACATACTGATTCAAACGGTAAGCAATGTATCCGTTGTTTTTTACCCGCAGCCAAAAGCGTCAGTGTTAAATCAAAAGGCACAGTAATTAATTGTTCTCGATATATGGATTCGGATCTATTTATTGCACACCTTAATTCTGTACTGAGCGATGACTACGAACTAGTTATTAAATACTCTGATTGCACCGTTTCGCAGCGTGATATATACAATTTTCCAAGTGCCTTAGATACGCATGCAATGTATTTATTTAATGAAGGTACGCTTGAGCATGCGTATCGTCATTTAGGCGCTCATTTTATTACTCTTAATGAGACTGATGGAGTTCGCTTTAGTGTATGGGCCCCAAATGCAAACAGTGTTTCAGTCATTGGCGAATTTAATCACTGGCAGCGAAATCATCACTTTATGCGTTTTAACCCAGGTTCAGGGGTATGGGATATTTTTATTCCAGCTCTTACAGCAGGGCAGTGCTATAAGTTTGCTATTACAACAACGAGTGGCGATGTACTCGAAAAAGCCGATCCATTTGCATTTAAAATGCAACAAGCGCCCGGTACCGCTTCTGTATTGCAACCCCAATTAGGTGCCATCAAGTTAACTGATAAAATGCTAAAGCAAAAAGCGAAGCGAAATGCTATTGATGCACCCATCAGCATTTATGAAGTTCATTTAGGTTCTTGGCAACGAAAGATTGATAATTGCTACTTAAACTATACTGAATTTGCTGAACACCTCATCTCTTATGTTAAAGAAACGGGGTTTACTCACATTCAATTAATGCCGATAAGTGAGTATCCGTTTGACGGTTCTTGGGGTTATCAACCAGTTGGTCTATTTTCGCCAACAAGTCGTTTTGGCAGTGTTGATGACTTCAGATATTTCGTGCAACGCTGTCACGAAGAAAATATTGGGTTGTTAGTTGACTGGGTTCCGGGACACTTCCCAAGTGATCCGCACGGGTTACATTGTTTCGATGGCACGCACCTATACGAACACGCAGATGCAAGACAAGGGTTTCACCCTGATTGGAACACGTATATTTATAATTATGATAGGCCTGAAGTACGCAGCTTCTTAGTTGCAAACGCGATGTTTTGGCTTGAGGAATTTGCTATAGATGGTTTGCGTGTTGATGCTGTTGCCTCGATGTTATACCTAGACTACAGCCGTGAAGAGGGACAGTGGGTACCTAATTGTTATGGTGGCAGAGAAAACCTTGGTGCAATCGAATGTTTAAAGCAAGTTAACCTGCGTAGTTATGCAAATAACCCCGGTATTATGATGGTTGCAGAAGAGTCAACTGCGTGGCCAGGAGTGACCCGCCAATTGGATCATGATGGTTTAGGTTTTGGTTATAAGTGGAATATGGGCTGGATGAATGACAGTTTGCATTATATGCAACGAGACCCACTCTATAGACAGCATCATCACCATGAAATGACATTTTCTATGGTCTATGCATTTAGTGAAAACTACATTTTACCGTTAAGTCATGACGAAGTGGTGCATGGCAAAGGCTCATTAATTGAAAAAATGCCAGGAGATGATTGGCAGCAATTTGCAAATTTACGCGCATATTATGCCTTTATGTGGGCACACCCGGGTAAAAAGTTACTCTTTATGGGCGGAGAGTTTGCACAGCGCAAAGAATGGAACCACGACCAATCCCTTGATTGGCACCTGTTAGAGCACCAAAGCCACAATGGTATTCAAAACACTGTTAAAACATTAAACGAAGTTTATACGTCTACACCTGCTTTGTATGAATTAGATTCAGAACCAGCGGGTTTCAGTTGGATTGATAATCAAAACGCACAACAAAGTATTTTTAGTTTCGTTCGTTATGCTAAAAAAGCGTCAGATTATGTGGTGGTGGTGTGTAACTTAACACCGAATGTTTACCAGGGGTATCAAATAGGTGTGCCGTCAAATGGGCATTTTGAAGTGGTGCTTAATACGGATGATGAGTTACTTTTTGGCTCCGGGGTTAAGGTGAGTGATGGTTTAATTGCAACAGAAGCATCGCCGAGCCATGGTCATCAAAACAGTGTATTAATAACGTTACCACCGCTTGCGACAGTTTATCTGAAAAAGGTGTGCAATGAGTCTATCAATTGAGTTAAGCCAAGGGGAAATTACCTCTTTAGGTGCGTCAATCAAAGATAATGGCGTCAACTTTGCTGTTTATGCCCCATTGGCAAAGCAATTGTATCTCTGCTTATTTGATGCTAGCGGGCATACCGAAGTGCTTAAATTAGCGATGAACAAAAATGAAGGTGGAGTGTGGAGCTTATTTATTAGCCCACTGCCTGTCGGTACGTTATATGGGTATCGAGCGGAAGGTGAGTATCAGCCTAGTAAAGGCCTGCATTTTAATAGTCAAAAACTTTTAATAGACCCATATGCAAAAGACTTATTTGGTGAATTCACTTGGAGTGAACGTCATTACAGTCAAATGCCCATTGGTACATTAAGTGCCGTGAATAATGCCATTGATATGCCAAAGTCAAAAGTGACACAGCTACAACCTTATCAAGGTGTTAAACCGAATCATAACTGGGGCAAAACGGTCATATATGAATGCCATGTTAAAGGGGCAACTGCGCGCCACCCTAGTATACCAGAGCATTTAAGAGGTAAATATTTAGGGTTAAGCCACGCTGTATTTATTGAACATTTGCGAGATCTTGGTGTGACAACACTTGAATTGTTACCAGTGCATAGTTTTATCAGTGAACAATTTTTAACTGGAAAAGGCTTACAAAACTACTGGGGCTACAACACGTTAAACTTTTTCACCCCCCATAAAGATTACCTTGTTGATGATGAAATAGCTGAATTTCAACAAATGGTCTCAAAACTTCACAATGCTGGGATCGAAGTCATACTTGATGTGGTTTATAACCACACTGCTGAAGCTGGAATTGACGGCCCCTTGTTATCATGGCGCGGGTTAAATAATCCTGGTTACTATCGCGCTGTTGAAGGAGATCCTAAAGTCTACATTAATGATACAGGCTGCGGCAACACACTCGATATTGACAATCCATATAGCTTAAAAATGGTCCTAGATAGCTTACGTTATTGGGTAGAAATTATGGGGGTTGATGGCTTTAGATTCGACTTAGCTTCAATTTTAGCTAGAACCGCACACGGTTTTAACCAGCAACACACATTCTTACAAGCAATTAATCAAGACCCTGTTTTATCAAAAGTTAAACTGATTGCAGAGCCATGGGATATTGGCCCAGGTGGTTACCAATTGGGCGCGTTTCCTGCACCGTGGCGTGAGTGGAATGACAAATACCGTGATGTTGTAAGGCGTTTTTGGTGTGGTGAGCAAAACATGTTACCTAAATTAGCTAAGCGATTACATGGCTCATGCGATTTGTTTGATCATAATTTAAGAGGCCCGCTTAATAGCATCAATTTTATTACAAGCCATGATGGTTTTACGCTTGCGGACTCGGTCAGTTATGAAGAAAAACATAATGAAGCCAATGGTGAGCAAAATAGAGATGGGCACAGCGCTAATTATTCCTTCAATTGTGGTGTTGAAGGATTTAGTAATGACCCAAAAATTACTGCTGTTCGTCTGCAACAGCAAAAAAATATGTTGCTCACATTATTATTGTCGAAAGGCGTGCCAATGCTTGCATCCGGCAGTGAAATGGGCCATTCGCAAGGGGGTAACAATAACGCTTATTGTCAAAATAATCGCACGAGTTGGCTTGCTTGGAAAGGCTCTCAACGTCGACACCCGCTAACACGCTTCATTGATGACGTTTTACGGTTACGTAAACAACATTGCGTATTTAAACACCGCGAATTTTTACATGACACAGATAAACGATTCGCAGTGCATTGGTTTAATGAACTGGGCATGCCAATGCAAGAGGATGATTGGCATGATGGCAGTAAGCAATTTTTGATGTATAGCTTGCACGACGAACAATTAAAATCTGCATTATTAATTATATTAAATGCAAGTGACGTAACGGTAGATTGTACGCTGCCAGAAGCCGAAGAAGGTGATTGGCAGCTAAACATAACAAGCGTTGAAGCAGGTGTTTTAAAAGACACAAAACAATTTGAAGTTGCTGCGCATAGCAGTTGGGTATTTTCAGCTAATTTAGAAGGCGAAGGTCATGGCTAAGAACAGTGAACAAATATGTGTTGCAAAGGGTTGGCAAGATGCTCCTTTGATTGATGAAAGTACATTGGAAGACGATTTATCGCGGCACTTTTACTACACTTTGGGGCGTGACAAAGTGGGCAAGTCTCAGTTGTATTTATACAACGCACTGGCGTTTACTATTCGCGATCGGTTAGTTGCTCGGTGTCGTGCTACCAAACAGCAAATGAACAGTGAAAAGCGTCGTAAAACAGCTTACATCTCGCTTGAGTTTTTAATGGGCCGAGCAATGGGCAATGCAATTTTAAATCTAGATTTAGACGACCAAGTTAGCCAAGCACTGCAACAATATTGTACTAATATTGAAGATGTCGCCCAAGCAGAGCATGATGCGGGGTTAGGTAATGGCGGATTAGGGCGCCTAGCTGCTTGTTTTTTAGATAGCTGCGCAAGCCTTGCATTACCCGTTGTAGGTTATGGTATACGTTATGAGTACGGTATGTTCAATCAAGCCATTGAAAACGGCCACCAAGTAGAGCAACCGGATAACTGGCTTCGCGAAGGGCATCCTTGGGAGTTAAGCGCGCCAGAGCAATCTAAACGGGTAAAATTCTTTGGTCACGTTGAGTGTTACACAGATAAAAATGGTCGTGAACACCGTCAATGGTTAAATACACATGATGTACTTGCAGTTCCTTATGACGTTCCTATTCCAGGCTATAAAAATGATATCGTAAATACCTTACGTTTATGGAAATCAGAGGCCACCGACGAATTTGATTTAAGTGAGTTCAATGCCGGTAGTTATTCTGAAGCTGTTGCCCATAAAAATCTAGCCGAACAAATTACAATGGTATTGTACCCTAATGACAGTAGTGAAAATGGTAAGGAACTAAGGTTACGCCAACAATACTTCTTGTCGTCTGCGAGCCTACAAGACACCATTGCTAGCTGGGTATCACAGCATGGCGAAGACTTTAGTGATTTTGCTGATTATCATGTTTTTCAGCTTAATGACACACACCCAAGTATTGCTGTTGCCGAGCTAATGCGCTTACTCATTGATGAGTATGAGCTCGATTGGGATAAAGCATGGCAAATCACAACTGCCACAATGGCGTATACAAATCATACATTATTACCTGAAGCGCTTGAAAAATGGTCAGTATCGTTATTTTCTCGCTTATTACCGCGCATTTTAGAAATCATTTATGAAATAAATGCCCGTTTTCTAGCTCAAGTGGCGCAAGCATGGCCAGGGGATGTAGCTAAACAACAAGCACTTTCACTTATTGAAGAAGGCCCTGAGCCGCAAATTCGCATGGCGTATTTAGCTATCGTAGGCAGTTATTCTGTTAATGGTGTCGCCGCGTTACATACAGAGCTGTTAAAAGAAGGGTTGTTTAAATCATTCTTCGAGTTGTGGCCTGAAAAATTTAATAATAAAACCAATGGGGTAACACCAAGGCGTTGGCTTGCTCATTGCAATCCCAAATTGACCCAGCTTATTAGTGACAAAATTGGGTCTGAGTGGGTGGGGGAATTCGCTCAAATTAGTCAATTACGTCGTTACTTTGATGATGAACAATTTCATACGCAATGGCAGCAAGTAAAGCTTGAAAACAAACAGCGCTTAGTTGATTTAGTCAAAGAACGCTGTGATGTTGAATTTGATAAACATATGTTGTTTGATGTACAAGTAAAGCGAATACATGAGTACAAGCGTCAACTATTAAACGTACTGCATGTGATTCACCTTTATGACCGCATCCGCCGCGGCGATACTGACAACTTAGTACCTCGTTGTGTACTGTTAGGTGGTAAAGCTGCACCGGGTTACTACATGGCAAAACGCATTATTAAGTTAATAAATAATGTGGCAGAAGTCATTAACAAAGACCCACTAGCCCAACCTTATTTACGTGTTGCGTTTTTACCTAATTATAATGTGACTGCAATGGAAACTATTTGTCCTGCAACGGATTTATCGGAACAAATATCAACTGCAGGTAAAGAAGCATCAGGAACAGGCAATATGAAGTTCATGATGAATGGTGCATTGACGATAGGTACCTTAGATGGTGCTAATATCGAAATCAGGGATGCGGTGGGCCAAGATAACTTTTTCTTATTTGGTGCCAAAGCACAAGAAATAGAATCTATTAAGCAAAACTATAACCCTTTGCATATCATTCACTCTACACCTGATTTACTTAATGTAATGCAACTACTTGAAAGTGGGCACTTTAACTTATTTGAACCAGGCTTGTTTGATGACATTATCGGCGCGATTAAAAGCCCGCATGATCCTTGGTTAGTCGCTCATGACTTCGAGAGCTTTGTTAAAGCGCAGCGTGATGTAGAGGGCGCTTATCAAAACCAACAACACTGGACACAAATGAGTATCTTAAATACGGCAGCAAGTGGCGTATTTTCAAGTGATAGAACAATTGGCCAATACAGCGATGAAATTTGGCATTTGACACCTTTAACAGCAAATAAAACGAACATCAGCACAGATTAATACGGAGATAAATTATGCCAAGTTATGCAAATCGTTACATAAGTAGTTTAACAAGAGAAACCTACGCGCTTATTTTAGCAGGAGGGCGAGGATCGCGACTCCATGAATTAACTAATTGGCGCGCTAAACCTGCTGTTTATTTTGGTGGTAAGCATCGAATTATAGATTTTCCGCTGTCCAATTGTATTAATTCAGGTATCAGGCGAGTGGGTATTGCGACACAATATAAATCGCACTCATTAATACGCCATGTTAACCGTGCTTGGGGTCATTTTAAAAAAGAGCTTGGCGAATCGGTAGAGATATTACCAGCATCTCAGCGTTATGGTGACGAATGGTATTGTGGCACTGCGGATGCTGTTTTTCAAAATATGGATATAATTCGTCATGAATTACCAAAGTATGTGATGATTTTGTCAGGCGATCACGTCTATCGTATGGACTACGGTGCATTATTAGCAAAACATGTTGAAACTGGTGCAGATATGACAGTTTGCTGCATAGAAGTTGATTGCGAAGAAGCGGCAGACACCTTTGGTGTGATGACAGTCGACGAAGAAAAGCGTGTAAAGCGTTTTGATGAAAAACCAGCGTCTCCAAGTTCTATTCCGGGTAAACCTGGCACGTGTTTAGCGTCAATGGGTAATTATGTATTTAATACCGATTTTTTGTTTGAGCAATTGAAAAAAGATGCTGAAAATGAAGGATCTGGACGTGACTTTGGTCATGATATAATTCCATCAATTATTGAGGAACATAACGTTTTTGCTTTCCCATTTAGAGATCCCGCACATGAAGGTCAACCTTATTGGCGTGATGTAGGTACACTTGATTCATTTTGGGAAGCTAATATGGAACTTGTTATGCCAGAACCACAATTAGATTTATATGATCCAACGTGGCCTATCTGGACTTATCAAGAGCAATTACCACCGGCTAAATTTATTTTTGATAATGACGATAGAAGAGGTATGGCTGTTGATTCAACCGTATCAGGTGGCTGCATAATTTCAGGTTCAGTAGTCAGAAAATCCTTGTTGTTTTCTAATGTTCATATTCGTTCATATTGCGAAATTGAAGAGTCAGTCATTTTACCTGGGGCAATTATTCATCGTAACTGTAGAATACGCCGTGCCATTATTGACCGTGGCTGTGAAATTCCTGAAGGTGTGGAAATTGGTTTTGACGAAAAAGCGGATAAAGAAAATGGCTTTAGGGTGTCTAATAAAGGTATTGTGCTTGTTACAAGAGATATGTTGACAGAGCTTGCCAAAAAAATAGAACGCCAAGAGCAAGAAAAAAAACGATTAGCTTAAGTTGTAGGAAGTAAATAAATAATGCATGTATTGATGGTTGCGGCCGAAAATGACGCGTTACCTAATGCCAAGGTTGGGGGAGTTGCTGATGTAATACGCGACTGCCCAAACGCATTAAGTAATAAAGGGATTTTTGTTGATGTAATAATTCCAGATTATGGGTTTAGTCAACTAGACAGAGAACGGTTAGGGACACTGAACGTGGCATTTGCAGGTCATAGCCATCAAGTTGATGTATGGCAAGTACATATTGCCAACTCATCATCAAGGCAACTGGTTTTGTCGCATCATTATTTTAGCCAACACAATGGCAATGTGTATTGTAATGATGAACCTGGTCGACCTTTTGCAACAGATGCGACTAAATTTGCGTTCTTTGGCGCGGCGGTGTGTGAAGGGTTACTGCAAGGGATTATTCCATGCCCTGATGTTATTCATCTACACGATTGGCACAGTGCATGTGTTGCTTTGCTATTAAAGTTTGATAAACGTTATGAAGCTCTGCTACAAACAAAACTTGTGTTCACTGTGCATAATATTGCATTACAAGGGATCAGACCCTTTAAAGGCGATGAATCAAGTTTAGAGGCTTGGTTTCCATCACTTGGTTATGATGGTCATGTGATATGCGACCCACGTTATCCGCATTGTTTTAATCCAATGCGTAGTGCCATAAACCTCGCTGACAAAGTTCACTTAGTATCACCTAGTTATGCTAAAGAGGTAGTATTACCTAGTGAACCAGATAAAGGGTTCTTTGGCGGTGAGGGGTTGGAAAAAGACTTACAAAAAGCGGCTGATATGGATAAAGTCGTGGGTGTTTTAAATGGTTGCGAGTACACACCAAACGATGAAAATCCCCCTAGCTTCGAAGCCTTGTATAACGCTATAGAAACAGAACTGTTTATATGGCTAGCTAAAAATAAGCAATTAGAGTCAGGTTATTATATTGCACATCAACGTTTATTATCGTTTATTAAACATGATGACAAAGGGCCACTGCTGACAAGTGTAGGGCGCTTAACCGATCAGAAAGTATTATTATTACGCCAACCATATAACAACAAACTACTTGTAGATGAACTATGTAAAGAGTTGTCAAAGTTTAATGGCAAGATCATTATTCTAGGCTCTGGTGACAGTGAATTAGAAGATGTGTTTACTCAAGCCATGGCAAGAAATACTAATCTTTTATTTTTAAAAGGTTATGGGCAGAAGATTGGCGAATTACTTTATCAACTAGGGGATTTGTTTTTAATGCCTAGTTCATTTGAGCCGTGTGGTATTAGTCAAATGTTAGCTATGCGTGCGGGACAGCCATGTTTAGTTCATCAAGTTGGTGGGCTTAATGACACGGTGACACATTTAGAAAACGGCTTCTGTTTTGATGGCAACACGCTAGAGCTGCAATGTAAAAATCTCCTGAATTGCTTTATTGAGACTCTTACACTATATAGTAAAGAGCCAAAGAAATGGCAGCATATTGTTAATAATGCGCGCAATGCCCGATTTACCTGGGATGATGTCGCACAACAATACATAGAGACTATGTACAAATAGGCTAAAAAGATTACTTTTTATAATTTTACTAGTTATAATGTTTGGATACATAAAGTGATTTAATGATTTTTTACTATTTATTTTGTAAGTAGTAAAAAATCCAGAATAAGGGCAATCTAGTGCAAGTATTTGTTGCGCGTCAAGCAATATTCAATCGTCGCCAACATGTTGTTGCGTATGAATTGTTGTTTCGTAATAGTACAGACAATTTTTTTCCTAATATCGACGAAAGTGTCGCTACTGCAAAGCTTATTATGGAAAATCAGCTTAACTTTGGCACTCGTCACATTACTTCAGGTAAGAAGGCATTAATAAATATTGGTCCAGATTCATTAAAAATGGACTTATGTACATTTTTACCCTCCAATGATGTTGTTCTTGAACTACTAGAAGATATAGAGCCAACAGAAGAAAACTATCAGCTTTGCCGTGACTTGTTTCATAAAAATTATATTTTAGCACTCGATGATTTTGTCTACGAGCCCAAGTGGGATCGTTTCCTAAAGTTTATAAAACTAATTAAATTTGATATTCAAATCACCCCACTTAAACAATTAAATGGTTTAATTACAGAACTCAAAAAACATAAAAAAATTAAACTGTTAGCAGAGAAAATAGAAACCATTGATGACTTTCAATTAGCGCATAAAATGGGCTTTGATTATTTCCAAGGCTACTTTTTTGCTAAACCTAAAGTAATTGAACAAAAAGACATTGATATGAATCATGCGCTGGCTTTGTCTATTTATGCGCAAGCGATGAAAGAAAACCCAAATATCAACACGATTGCAAGCTTATTCCAGTTAGACACCGCGCTTGCGTTTAAATTGTTAAGGTTGATAAATAGCGGTGTCTTTCCGGTGCAAAAAGAAATTGAATCCATCAGGCAGGCCTTAGTTTATTTAGGGCATGAGCATATTCGAAAATTTGTTAGTTTAATTATTACTGCACACGTGTCTAAATCTAAACCCGCTGAATTAGTAAAGATGTGCATCATTCGCGCTAGATTTTGCGAACTAGTCGCTCAGAAAGTGGCACCTAGCCATGCTAACAGTGCATTTTTAACCGGTTTATTTTCTTTACTGGACGCTATTTTAGACAGGCCGATGGCACAATTGCTGGATAAATTACCTTTCCCAGAAGAGATTAAATTGGCACTGATGGCGGAAAAAAATACACTTTTCTATATATTAGAAACAGTTAAAGCGTATGAGTCTGGAAGCTGGTGGGCATTGGAAAAAGCAGTGGTGTTTTTAAATACTTCAAGTGAGGGTTTACCTAAGTTATATGAAAATGCGTTAAGCTGGTCAAATACTCAAAAATATCATTAGGGTCTATTGACCTTTGTGGATTAAAATTGGTTCAAACTAGGATCGGTTTAATCGCGGGGCGAGGTTTGTAACCTAGTGGGCTAAGTTAAAACCGAGCAAAGCCTGCGCGTCCTGCACACGCCCCTCACCACCATTTATGTAGGCAACAAAGAGTAAGTCGCCCCTAGGCAGAACCCGAAGGGCAGCGCCTGTTTGGCATTGATGCTGCGTTATCACCTATTTATGGGGAATAACCATATCACATAGGCGGCTTGCCTAAATACTAAACAGACTGCTGCAAATTTAACCTTAAAAGGTCAGCAGACCCCAGAGCACTGTAATGAGAAATAAAAACATGGATGTAGTTCGTGGCATCGCCGTTTTAGGTTTGATGTACATGAATGTTTATTTTTTTGGTTTATTTGAATTCGGTTATGTGCCGCAACCAACCCCTCCTTTGTCAGATTATGTAATCCAGACTGTAAACCTATTTTTCATTGATGGCCGCTTCCGCACTTTGTTTTGCTTATTATTTGGCGCAGGCCTATATATACAATGGCAGCGTTATCAAAATATTACGATACTTAAGAAACGACTAAAAGTGTTGGCAGTATTTGGCTTGTTGCATGGTTTTTTACTTTGGGCGGGTGATATTTTGTTTATTTATGCCTGCGCGGGTTGGTTGACGTGTAAATATTTAAACGCGGACAATTCAATCATTATAAGGCGTGCGTGGCAGTTTTTGTTCATAGGCGCATTGATGAGCATGGTATTAATGCTAGTGGAGCCTTATGTTGTTATCAATCGCACTGATAGTGCATTTTTACAAAGTTATGAGCAAACATTGTCGAGTTTAGGCAATATACTGGGCACAAATGCACTGATGTTTGTCATTATGATTATCGCGGTCCCGTTAATTACGCTTTGGATGAGCGCTGCTGTAATGCTGGTGGGCGTGTATCTCTATAAATTAAACATTTTCGATGATGGCTTACCGACTGCCTCAGTTCGCACTGTTGGATGTATTGCTTTTTTACTGTCCTGTTTGAGAGTGCTATTGGAGTACCAACATTTTCAATTGGCAGAAGTGCTGAAAGAGCCGTTAAATTGGTTAGCGGCATTATTTACCGCCTTACTATTAATTCACATCATCGTGAAAGCTGTACATAAAGATAATTGGATCACAATCGGATTTATGCGGTTAGGTCGAATGTCTTTAACCGCTTATATTTCTCAAACGGTTTGCTTGTTTTTGCTATTCAAAATAGTGTATCCACACTGGGTATTAAGTTTTAATCGGATTGATTATTTGTATTTAGTTACAGTACTTGCGCTGATCCAATATTTTAGTTTTTGGCTTTATAGTTGTTACTTTAAACTAGGGCCACTTGAATTAGTTTGGCGAAAACTGTCAAGGTAAAGTTTGTGGGCTATGCTTAAATTCTGGTATATAAGATTAGGTTGCGATATGAAAATTCTGCTGTTAATCCTGTGTTTAAGCGTGAGCTCACAAGCCGCGGCAAATAATGCGATTTCAATCTTATTTGTTAATCCATCAATTGAAGGAGAACCCTTTTGGGCCAAGGTTCAGGCTGTAATGGAAGTCGCAGCAAAACAATATAATGTTAACCTTGATGTAATTTATGGTGAAGGTAATCGTTATCTCCAATTAGCCGAACTTAAGAAATACCTCCAGTATCGAGCCACCCCAGATTACGTTGTCCTGCTCAATTACCCCGGGGGTGCTGAGCAATCCATGTCATTGCTTGAAAAATTTAATGTAAAGTTTATTACTTTAGAGCAAACAATAACCGGCGAAGAGCGTGCAGCAATTTCAGGCCCTCAAGCGCAGTTTAAATTTTGGCTGGGTGAAATTTATCACGATAACTACACAGCAGGCTTTATGCTAGCAAAGGCATTAATTGAAAAAGCAACTGCAAAGGCACTCACACCTCATGTGGTCGCTATTAATGGCCATTATGGTACAGAGTCTGATGCGCGAAGCGATGGGCTCAAAGCTTATTTGCAGCAGCATGACTTAAGCCTTAGCCAAACAGTGTATGCTGGCTGGTCTAAACCAGAGGCGATGGAAAAAACTAAAAAGTTACTTAAAAGGTATCCAGATACAAATATCATTTGGAGCGCATCTGATTTAATGGCATTAGGCTCTTATACTGCGGTAAAAGATAAAAATGCTCATCCTTATTTAATAGGTGGGTTTGATTGGCTCAGAGATAATTTAAATTTAATAAAGCAAAACAAAATCACTGCCAGTGTAGGGGGCCACTATATGATGGGAGGTTGGGCACTCACTACTTTGGTTGATTATCATAATGGACATCCTTTTTGGCAAAACAACACCAAGGTTGAATTTGAACTGGGTGTAATAACACAAGACAATATTCACCAGTATGATTACCTTATAGACATTGCGGATTGGACTTTTTTAGATTTTAAACAGCTCTCCTTATTTCGCACTAAACAGGCTAATTATGTGTTTGATGTGTCTCAATTACGTAAAGACAACAGCCAAAATGAAAATTAACCGCGCAAAATTTTTAGCGCTGGTTTATATCTAAGTCACCCAAGATATAGAATTTAGCGTTTCACAGAGGCTCGATACTTAGACGCTACTTTGCCACAATGCCAATCATTTAAAAATAGCCTCTATGAGTTAAGTGCCTGTAAAACGTCCTCAAGGTGGGTTTTAAAACAATGTATATTGCGTTATGGATTTTAACAAAAGAACCTCTATTATCTAAAATCAATGCCTTGCCCAAATCACTTTTAATTCCAACTGTAACTCGCATCTTAGGGTGGTTTGGGTATACAATATCTGCCTTTAAAATTAAGACGAATTGGCCATGACAGATTTAAAACGATTAAATAAATTTATAAGTGACACTGGTTTTTGCTCGCGACGTGAAGCTGATAAGTATATTGAAGACGGTCGTGTCACTGTTAACGGTCAACGCCCTGAAATGGGTGTAAAAGTTGCGGTCACTGATGATGTATTAGTTGACGGCAAACCACTTAAAAAAGTGCCTAAACGCGCGTACATTGCTTACAACAAACCCGTAGGCATTACCTGTACTACTGAGCGTAAAATTCAAAGTAATATTGTTAAAGCAGTTAATTACCCTGATCGAATCTTCCCAATTGGTCGTCTTGACCGCCCCTCTGAAGGGCTTATATTTTTAACCAACGAAGGGGACATCGTTAATAAAATTCTTCGCGCTGGTAATAACCACGAAAAAGAATACGTAGTCACTGTTGATAAACCGCTGAATCGCCAGTTTGTTAATAAGATGGCCGGGGGTATTCCCATTCTTGATACAGTCACTAAAAAATGCAAAGTAACGCAAACCGGCGCTAAAGAGTTTACTATTATTTTGACTCAAGGCTTGAACCGCCAAATACGTAGAATGTGCGAATACCTTGGCTACGAAGTAGTCACATTAAAGCGCACGCGTATTATGAACGTGACGCTAAAAGGGTTAAAAGTAGGGCAATGGCGTCATTTAACTGAACATGAAATGGCATTAATTAATGACTCAATTGCAGACTCTGGCAAAACAGAAGAACGCTCAATTGATGAAAATAAACACGGCGTAGCCGATGTTAAAAAACGCGACTTTCAAAAGCACGTTGAAAAAGCTAAGTCACAACAGCCAGCAATTGCCAATAAGTCCTTTAATAAACCTCGTGCAACTGCAAAACGCAGAACAGGCACACTCAGTTTAAAAAAGTAACGCGCTAAAATTTTGAAAAGGCCAAGTAATGTGAATTACTTGGCCTTTTTTGTTAGCTGTTCTTCGGCACCTCAATTCTAAACAGTACAGTATAAAGCACTGGCACAACGATTAAGGTGAGTATGGTAGCAAAGCCTAAACCAAACATGATGGTGACCGCCATTGACTGGAAGAACACATCGAACAACAGTGGGATCATGCCTAGTATTGTGGTGATAGCGGCCATAGCCACGGGGCGGACACGGCTAACACCAGAATCAAATACGGCTTGGTAGGGGTCTTTGCCTTCGCTGAGTTCGAGGTTTATTTGATCGACTAACACAATGCCATTTTTTATCAACATGCCGCTTAGGCTCAATAAGCCAAGCAGAGCCATAAAGCTAAATGCGGCATTCATTAATAATAAACCCGCGCTGACACCAATGATGGCCAATGGCACAGTGGCCCAGATCACGAGTGGCTTTTTAACAGAATTAAATAACAACACCGTCACTGCAAACATGGCAAGGTAACCTAGAGGCAGTGAGCCAAATATGGCTTTTTGTGCCTTTGTTGCTGACTCATATTCGCCGCCCCATTGCAGCTCATAGCCGTGAGGGAGTTTTATAGCTGCAATACCACCTCTTACGCGAGCAAACAACTTAGCAGGCGTTTCATCACCAATGACGTCGTGGTCTGCCATAACGGTGATGGTCCGCTTGCGGTCGCGGCGCATTATTAGGCTGTCTTCCCATTCAACAACAAAGTCATCCACCACTTGGGTAACGGGCACAAACACGCCAAGTACCGGGCTGTATATCTGTAAGTCGCGCAAGCTTTCAACATTCAAGCGCTCTTCTGCAGGGGAGCGTGCGATGATCGGTAATTGCTGAGTGCCATCTTTATACACGCCGACTTTTTTACCTGACAAACTGGTTAGTAATAACTGATCTAAGTCTGTTTTAGCAATACCTAAGCGCCGCGCTTTTTGCTCATTTAGTTGAGGGCGAATTAGTTTTGAGCGCTCGCGCCAATCATCACGAATATTAAACGCGCCAGCATCTTGGCTTAAAACTTCTTTCGCTTTTTTTGCAAGTTTTCGAAGCACGACTGGGTCTGCACCAGAGAAGCGTGCTTCTATTTTGGCGTCGGTCGATGGGCCAATTTCCATCCGCTTGATTTTAAGTTTGGCATCAAACACGTGGCTGTACTCATAGTCACGTACTTTGGCAATCATAGTGGAGACGGCTTCACGGTCTTTTACCCGAATAATTAATTGTCCATAGGCTGGGTATGATTTTTCAGGTGCATAGGTCAACATAAAGCGTGGCGCACCTTGGCCTATGGTTGAGGTAACTTCTTCGACCAGCTCATCTTTTTGTAAAAAGGCTTCAAGTTTTGCTACTCCATCCATTGTCGCATGAATATCAGCGCCTTGCGTGTGCCAATAATCTACGTAGAACATGGGCGTATTTGATGCAGGAAAGAATGCTTGTTTAATAAATTTAAAGCCAAATACCGAGCCTACCAGTAATACCACCATTAATAGCAAGGTCGTTTTACGAAAACGCATTGCATTGCCTAATAGGCTTTTATAAATATTAAATATGAAGCCTTGGTAAGGGTCTTCTTCGGTATTTTGGTTTTTAAACTCAGACTGTTTAAACATTAAATCAGCAAAAAATGGCGTTAGCGTTATAGCTGTTATCCAACTTAAAAGTAATGAAATAAGTAACACCCAGAATAAGCTGCCAGCAAATTCACCACTGGCGTCAGAGCTTAAACCAATAGGTGCAAAAGCAGTGATTGCAATGACTGTTGCGCCGAGTAAAGGCCATTTTGTTTGCTGCACAATATTAGCCGCGGCTTTAACTTTGGTTTGCCCACGCTTTAAGTTGATTAATATACCTTCGGTGACAACGATGGCGTTATCGACCAGCATACCCAATGCGATGATCAAGGCGCCAAGTGAAATGCGCTGTAAATCAATAGCGAACAGCTTCATAAAAATGAATGTACCCAACACGGTAAGCAATAATATTACGCCAATCAAAACGCCACTTTTAAGCCCCATAAACACCAGCAAAACAATAATAACGATGGCAACGGCTTCAACTAAGCTGATAATAAATCCGCTTACAGACTTTTCTACTTCAACGGGTTGGTTGTATACAGTATTAATCTCCATGCCATGTGGGCGTTGGTATTCTAGCGATGCTAAATGAGCTTGAATATTTTCGCCAACATCCACCACATTCACGCCAGTACTAAAAGAAACACCGACTAATAGAGCTTGTTGTTGGTTAAACCGCATTACATTATTGGGTACTTCGGCGTATTCGCGATATACCGTTGCTACATCACCTAAGTAAATAAGCTCACTTGCGCCAGGTTTTGAAATAAGTAGATTTTCAAGCTCAGACACATCCTTAAACTCGCCCGTAGGGTGAAGCCGAATTGATTCATCACCCACGCGTACTTTACCTGCATTAGAGACGGTGTTTTGAGATTGTAATAACTGGTAAATTCGATTTGGAGCAATCCCTAGTTGCGCAAGTTTACGGGTAGAAATTTCTACCATAACTTGTGCTTGTTGTTCTCCATTGACGGTTACTTTACTTACCCCTTCCACTAAGACTAGCTCACGCTTTAGGTAATCAACGTAATCTTTGAGCTCATCATAAGAGTAACCATCACCCGTGACTGCGTACATTACACCATATACATCACCAAAATCGTCCAGTACGGTGCTTGGGTATACACCGCTTGGCAAAGAGGATGCATTGTCACTAATTTTGCGGCGCAGTTCGTCCCAAATTTGACGTAAATCTTGTTTTCGATAAGTGCTTTTCATTTCAACGGAAATTTGCGATTTACCCGGTGATGAAATACTTGTTACGTAGTCAACGTAGGGTAATTGTTGAATAGCGTTTTCAATGGGAAAAGTGACTTCTTCTTCTACTTGCTGCGGTGATGCCCCCGGATAGAGTGTAATCACCATGGCTTTTTTCAGTGTAAACTCAGGGTCTTCTAACTGACCAAGGCCTAAGTAAGATACTGCACCACCGATCAATAAAAGCAGTGCAAACATCCAACTAACCACTTTGTGCTTGATAGCAACCTCTGCAAAGCTCATTTTATAGGCCTCGCTCTTTTTGCCATGGACGAACTTGCATGCCTTCTTTTAGATAATGCACACCAGCAGCTACCACGGTTTGACCTTGTTCAAGCCCAGAAAGTACTTCTATACCACTCTTATGCAATTGGCCCACTTTAACAGCATGCTTATTAACTTTGCCTGTTTGTTGATCATACACCCAAACATAACTGCTATTAGCTTGTTCTGTTGGCTCAGAAAAAACAGCCTCTACAGGTAATAAAATATAACTCGATTGTGAATGTGTAATTTTACTTAAATCAATGTCTACTCGGCCAGTCATTCCTGCAAGCAGGTTAAAATCTTTTGGCACTGGCAATGAAAACACCACTTTATATGTCAATGTGGCAGGGTCCGCTTGTGTATCAAATTCTTTGATTGTGAGGGTGTATGATTTATCAGGGTAGCCATCAAATACAACGGTTGGTTGGTAGTTCGCGTCTTTATCGATACGAGCGATAAGCTTCTCTGGTACTTGAATAACAACATCCATTAAATCGCGTGTTTCTAAGCGCAAGATGTTTTGTTTAGCTTGAATATTCTCGTAATTTTTAACAAATACTTTTGCAACGGTACCACTAAATGGCGCACGTAATTCACTGTTATCGAGATTAGTTTTAGCTATTTTTAATGCTGATTCAGCAACTTGTTTATTTGCTAATGCCTGATCAAGTTCTGATTGACTGGTGATGGATTTATCAAATAACTTTTTGACCCGCTGTAGCTGTGACTGAGCTAGCTCAAAACGAGCCTTGCGTTCATCATACTGGAGTTTAAAGTCCTCTGGATCAAGTTTTGCCAGCAGTTGCCCTTTTTCTACATGTTGACCTGCTAAGGCGGGAAATTCAAGTAATTCGCCATTTACCCGAAAGGCCAAATAAGAACCCTGATTAGCAACAACTTCAGCAGGGAAGCTACGTATTGTTTCATCCGAATTAACGCCAATAGCAAATAATTTCACTGGGCGAACAGGCTGCTCTATTGTCGTATTCTTGGCTGCTTCTTTACACGCAACTAAACTAAGCATGAGTGATGATAAAATCAAAACTGACAACAGTTTCATGGTCTTCTCCGTGGCTATGAAAACATAAATTAGATGCAGCATACGCCGCAAACATATAAAATAAAAATTATTAAATTTTAAAAAGATCATAAATAAAAATTATGGTTATTAACAAGGATACAAAATGAACCTTGTTCAGCTAAAAATGTTAGATGCGATTGTTTCAACGCAAAGCTTATCTAAAGCTGCAAATGAATTGCACAAAACGCAGCCCGCGCTAACGCTTGCTATAAAAAAACTAGAACAAGAGCTCGGTTTTGAGTTGCTCGATCGTACACAATACAGATTAACTCTCACTGAAAAAGGAAAGCTGTTTCACCGGGAAGCGGTCCAATTATTAATTGCTCAATCACATTTAAGTCAGTTAGCGAGTGAGCTTGCATTAGGAAATGAGTCAAATTTTAAAATCTGTTACGAACAGCTCTGTCATGCGCCGTTATATAACGATATTATCTGTGAAGCATTTACTGAGTTTCAAAGTACTGAGTTTAGCGTAAGCAGCGGTAAGCGATTTGCGTCTTTAGAGCAAGTGAATAAAGGTCTAGCTGATTTAGGAATAGGGCCTTGGTTTGACCTTTTTCATGCGACTGGTGATTTAGAAAGTCTACCCATCGGAAAGTTAGATATTGGCATTGTGTGTGCAAATGACTTAGTACCAAAACAAATTAACTACGAGCAGCTTCAGCACTATCCTTGCCTTGCAATGTTTGAAAGTGAAATGAGCTTTGACTCTGAGCGACTTTCTTATTCGAAAGGCTCAGCAATTATGAAAATTGACGACATTGCTACCTTAAAATCTTTTTTAGTCTCAGGGGCTGGTTGGGCAATGATCAGTATAGGTCACTGCCAAGCAGAGCTTGACGCAGGTTTATTACAGCAGGTTGAAGTGTTAGACAGAGAGCACATGTTTAGCGCTCAAATTCGCGTTTTTAGGCAGCATGCAACACATCATGGCCCTGTTGCTCGAGCAATATGGCAAGGTTTTAAACAAGCAAGTGAACAGTTTAAAAATGAAAGATAATCAGGCAACCAAAGAAGAAAAAATTTTTACTGTAATCGCAAACATTCCACCAGGTTGTGTTGCAAGTTATGGGCAGGTTGCAGCGATGGCTGGGCTTATTAATAATGCTCGTTTGGTCGGGCGGCTATTAAAACTAATGCCCAAAGATTCAACTATCCCTTGGCACCGCGTGATAAATAGCCAAGGGAAAATCTCTTTTGCAGAAGGTACAGCGCAATACATAAAACAATATCAGTTATTGCTCGCTGAAGGGGTTGTGTTTAAAAATGGCAAAGTCAATATGCGGATATATCAGTGGCAATAAATTAAGTCATTAATAAACGTATTGGCTGATTGCAATATAATGGCAAACACATCCTAACATCACAAATACATGCCAAATTGCGTGGCTGAATTGACGGTGTTTGGCACTGTAAAAAATGGTGCCTAAACTATAAAATAGCCCACCACTGAGTAACCACCACAGTGCATTGATATCCACTTTTAAATAGAGTGGGTATACAATAGCGACAGCAAACCATCCCATTAATAAGTAAGTGGTTAGTGACACTCTTTTATTTTGATTTTTTACAAATAATTTATAGCAAACCCCACCTAAAGCTAAAGACCAAATAAATACCAAAGTTAAAACCGAGACTAAACCAGACAAAGAAAGCACTAAAAATGGTGTGTAAGTGCCTGCAATTAAAATATAAATAGCACAATGGTCACATTTTTTATAAACAGCACGTGCACGCATAGATGAACTACCGTGGTAAAGGGTGGATGCTAAAAACAATAAAAAAAGGCTTGCACCGTACACCAGTGCGCTTGCACCTTGTACTACGTTTTCAGATTTTACTAGCAGCTGCCAAAGCACATAAATAGAAAAAATAACGCCAGCACCGTGCGTCACCACATTTAATTGCTCTTCTTTTTTTGAATAAGCAGGGATAACACTCATATCACACTCTAAAGGGGAAAATATAGTTTCAGTGTACAAGTGTACGCTGAAATTTTCAATACAAAATAAGAGACAACATTTTGGTTAATTTAACTAACTGTGATGGTTAAAAAAACCATACCCTGAATCTTCACTGAAAGTGTATTTAGTTATATCTATATATATCAGTGAGTTAATTTTTATTTTTCAGTTGGCACAACCTTTGATTAAGTAATAGCGACTAACTTAATAACTCAATAAGGAATACCATTATGAAAAGCTTAATGAAACTATCTGTTGCGGCACTATTGGTTGTTGGCTCTACACAAGTAAGTGCAAATGATGGTCAATTAGACCTTACACAGACACTATCAAATAATATTGCTTCATATATAGAAAAAACCAGTAATGAATTGCAAAAAAACTTAAAGCAATCATTATTAGTTGATTCACAAAATATGTTAAATAACCTGATCTCAGAGCAGGCAGATAATGTAACTAATGTGGCTAAAACCAATACTAAAGAGCAAGTTGTTTCAGTTGAAACAGCAAAAGTAGAGGGTTAATCAGATGAGCAGTGAACTAGGATTATTTGTTTTAATGTTAGCACCTGTTCTTAGCTTATTAAGTGCTTACGCTTCATTTGAACTGTTAAGAAATATCGCTCAATGGTTAAATGTAGGCTGATAGATTAAAACAATTTTTGATGTTGATCTTATACACTGCAATGCACGTAAAGTAATGCATAGTTGAATTAATGTAGTAGGGCAATATGATACGTGCAATCTTCCCATTACCTGTGTTTATTTTACCTGGTGGGTATACGCGACTTAGGATATTTGAAGCGCGCTATTTGGATATGGTTAAAGAGGCGCTAAAAAATGATGCCCAATTTGTTCTTTGTGATTATGATTCGCATACATTCAGTAATGTTCCTGAAACAGGCTGCCTTGTAAAAATAGTCGATTTTGATCAGGACGATCAAGGCAATTTGCTGATTGATATCCGCGCTCAGTCAGTTGTTACAATTAGTAATGTTACTTTCAGTAAAAATAAATTGCGCTATGGCGAAACTGCACCATTACAGGGGCCAGGCTGGCTTAGTGATCCTCGACCATTGAATTCTGACGATCAAATCCTTAGAGAATCACTTGAAAAATTGTTTACAGAAAACCATGAACTCGCTTCACTTTATAAGTCCACGTGCTTTGATGAACTTCCATGGGTTATAGCTCGTTGGCTTGAACTAATTCCAATATCTCATAATAAAAAACAACAGCTTGCGTTCAATTCAGGCTTTGCGAATATTCAAAATTTCCTCCATACTGTAATTAATAACGAATTTACCTAAAAATGTGATCTTATTATTTATCTCTACGTATTGGATAGAAGTGAATATTAAGGGGAACTAACAATGGTAAGTCAACAACCTTCTACGCGTTGTAAACCTAAAACAGGTAACTTCACTGCCATGGCGGATACACCGAGCAAAGAACTTGCAGATTCATTATTTGCAGTTGCATCAAGCAGAGACAAAAAAGCATTTGCTTATTTGTTTTCTTACTTCTCTCCAAAGATAAAGCGCTTTGGCATAAAACAGTTTAATTCTGAGGCTCAAGCAATGGAGCTTGTGCAAGAAACGTTAACCTCAGTTTGGCGAAAAGCGCACTTATATAACAATGACAAAGGCGCTGCTACGACTTGGGTTTACACAGTCATGCGAAATGCATCATTTGATATGCTTAGAAAAATGAAAAGCACAAAGGAAGATTGCATAAGTGAAGATATTTGGCCATTGATTGAACAAAGCGAGACTGAAAACTATGAGTTCAGTGACCACTTAGAAGATAAACAGATTAAGAACTACCTCGAAAAACTACCCCAAGCTCAACGAGATGTTGTCCGTGGCGTGTATTTTCAAGATATGTCGCAAGAGCAACTGGCAGACCAATTAGGCATACCAGTTGGTACAGTAAAATCCAGACTTCGTTTAGCGCTACAAAAACTTCGCAACGAGATGGGAGAAAGTCATGATTAAACACCATCCAACAGATGAAATTTTATCTCAATTTGTTTCAGCAGATTTGCCCGCAAGTCTCAGCGTAGCAGTTGCCATTCACGTTGACATGTGTCCGTGTTGTAAAAGCAAAGTAGCTGCAATTGAGGCTAAAAATGCTGAACAAGTTTTTGCTGAGGAGTCTATCAATGACTTTTTAGTTGAAGATGAGCTCGAAGGGATCTCAGACTTACTTGATGCCATTACAATGGACGAGTCAGTTGATGACATGTACGAGGTTGAACCTCAATTGATTAGTATAAACGAGCAAGATTATCAATTACCTCGTAGCTTATCGCGTATTCCTCATAGTAAGTTTATGCAAATGGGTAAGTTATCTCGTTCTCGTGTTGCTATAGATGACGGCCCATTACGTTCAAGCTTGCTACATATTGCGGCAGACGGAGAGATACCTGAACACACACACACAGGGTTTGAGTTAACACTGTTGCTTGATGGTGAATTTAGCGATGAAACTGGAAAGTATGTACCAGGTGATTTTATGATGCTCGATGGTCGTCACAACCATACGCCAATTACGAAAGAAGGATGTTTGTGCTTTACTGTTGTAAGTAGTGCTCTACACTTTAATAAAGGATTAAGTAAGTTACTAAATCCAATAGGCAATTTTATATACTAGGATAGGTATGCAAGAACAGGTTATAAAGCTAGGCATTAGTGCATGCCTAGCAGGTGAAAAAGTACGTTTTGACACAGGCCACAAAAGATCAAACTTTTGCATGGACGAACTTGGGAAGTACGTAGAATATCAACGTTTTTGCCCAGAGGTCGCAGTAGGTTTACCGATACCTAGGCCTACTATCAGACAAGTCAGAGTGGGTGACACCATTAAAGTTTGTAGACCTGATGGTACAGGTGATGTAGGTCCTAAGCTTACTGAGTATGGAAAAAAAATCGCTATGGAGCAGGCGTCTACTTTAAGCGGTTTCATTTTTTGCGCTAAAAGCCCAAGTTGTGGAATGGAGCGTATTAAAATTTATAACGAAGCGGGTACAGGTAATACTTCTGAGGGAGTTGGTTTTTTTGCAGAGCAAATAATGGCTCATAACCCTTTATTACCATGTGAGGAAAATGGCCGTTTAAATGATATGCATTTGCGCGAAAATTTTGTTATGCGCATTTATACGTTTAAAAATTGGCAGCTACTTACAGAGCAGCCAATTACTGTGCACCGTTTGACGCAGTTTCATGCAAAATACAAATATTTATTAATGGCGCATAATTATCAGGCTTATAAAGACCTAGGCAATCTACTAGGGACATACGACGGTGATGATTATGAAGCACTTGCAGATAAATACATTTTGGGTTTGATGACTGCGCTTAAGAAGCCTGCGTCACGCAAAAATAACAGCAATACCTTGATGCATTTACAGGGCTATTTTAAAAAAGTGCTTTCAAAGGTAGAAAAGAAAGAATTACGTGATGCCATTGATGAATACAGAGAAGGCATTGTCCCACTTTATGTACCCTTAACCTTGGTTAAACATCACCTAAAAGTTCATCCTAATGAATATTTAGAACTGCAAGTTTATTTTAACCCCTATCCTAATGATCTAAAATTACGTTTCGGAATTTAATGGACACAATTTTTTGGTTTAGGCGCGATTTGCGCCTTTTTAATAATTTTGCACTATACGATGCAATCGAAGCAGGCTGTAAAAATGCCCTTTTTTTCGTTACGCCAGGTCAATGGGAGCAGCATAAGGTTGCGCCAATACAAATTGATTTACTAAAAAGGCGTGTAACATTTTTAGGTAAGTTATTAAGCGAACATGGTATTACACTTCATGTCATCGAAAGTACTAATTACACGTCTTGCATAAAGGATCTGTCAGATTTTTTATCATCAAATAACGTAAAGCACATTTACGCTAATGCAGAATACGAAATAAATGAGCACAATCGTGACAGACAGTTTATTTGTGAGGCGGATAAGCTAGATGTGTCTGTTCATATGTATGATGGTGATTTGATAGCCCCTCCTGGTTCTGTTACCACAAAAAATGGAGAGATGTATAAGGTGTTCACACCATTCAAAAACGAATGGTTAAAACAGCATCATGACACCCATTTTTATTTTAAAGAAATGCCTAACACGTTTTCTGCGGTTCAATTCCAAGATAACGATTTGCTTAAAGGTGACGGTAGCTCACATAAGTGGCCAGTTGATGATGAGGCCTTAAGTCAGGTTATCCATCGTTTTATTGATGAGAAACTTACGAACTATAAAGAAACACGTGATTTTCCTGCAATAAAAGGCACATCCGGTTTGAGTCCATACCTAGCACTGGGTATTGTCAGTACCCATCAGCTTATTGCCCTTGTGCAACAACGTCATGTTGATGTGCTATCCAGTGCAAAAAGTAATTTATTTACATGGGTTAATGAATTAGTTTGGCGTGAGTTTTATCGCCACTTATTAGTCGCTTTCCCGTCGTTAAATAAATATAAAAACTTTAACGAAAAGTACGACGCGGTTAAGTGGCGTACGAGTGAGGCTGAATTTCAGTCTTGGTGTGAAGGTAAAACAGGCTATCCATTAGTGGACGCGGCGATGCGCCAACTGAACGAGACGGGTTGGATGCATAACCGATTGCGAATGGTTGTGGCAAGCTTCCTAACAAAACACTTATTGATTGATTGGCGCAAAGGTGAGCGTTACTTTATGCAGCACCTTATCGATGGTGATTTAGCATCTAACAATGGCGGCTGGCAATGGGCTGCAAGTACAGGATGTGATGCTCAGCCTTATTTCAGAATTTTTAACCCGATAACGCAAAGTGAGCGATTTGATCCGAAAGGCGAATTTATCCGTAAGTATATACCAGAGCTTGAAAATGTTCCTGATAAGCAAGTTCATTTTCCGCATAAATATTTAGCGAGTATTGGCCGAGAAGCCGATTACTGGCCGGCGATAGTGGATCATAAAGCAGCAAGAGAAAGAGCACTAGCCGCGTTTAAGGTATAACGAAGGAATAAAATGAGTACGCAAAGAGTTGAATCATTCGTTAATATATATCAACAGCTGAATAAGCATAATCTTCACCTTTTAAGTGATATATATGCGCCTAATATTCACTTTTCAGATCCTCTTCATGAGGTTACTGGTCTTGATGATTTACACAATTACTTCTCAGATTTATATAGTAATGTTCTAGAGTGTGGTTTTGACATAACGAGTCACCATTGCTCTGGGGATGATGCGTTTGTCTATTGGATAATGAAATACAGACATCCAAAGCTAGCAAATGGCAAAGAGATTAGCGTCAATGGACATAGTCACCTTGTGTTTGATGGCGATAAAATAGTTAAGCATCAGGATTACTTTGACGTAGGAGCACTTTTGTATCGTAACATTCCTTTGGTTGGTGCTGTTATTAAACTTATAGACAAAAGGGCAACGCAGTCATGATAACGTTAATTACAGGCGCCACATCTGGGATTGGTGAGGAGTTAGCCAAGCAGTATGCAGCGCAAGGCGATACTGTTATTGCGTGTGGTCGTAATACCGATAAGCTGGCAGAGCTTGCGACACATCAAAATATCGAGCCATGCAAATTTGATGCGACTGATTTACAAGACATTAAGAGTGCGACAATAGCTTATACCCAATTTGACCGTGTAATTTTAAACGCGGGTAATTGCGAGTATATAAATGATGCGCGTAATTTTGATAGCAGTTTATTTACTCGTGTCATAAACACAAACCTTTTGTCTGTCGGGTATTGTTTAGAAGCGTTACTGCCAAAAGTAAAACTGGGTGGTCAACTTGTGCTTGTCAGCTCAAGTGTGACTTATTTACCTTTGCCTCGTTCAGAGGCCTATGGCGCTTCTAAAGCGGGTGTGAGTTATTTAGCTAAAAGTTTAGCTGTCGATTTGAATGATGTCGATGTCACTTTGGTCCATCCTGGATTTGTTAAAACGCCACTGACAGACAAAAACGATTTCCCTATGCCGATGGCTGTTTCTGCAGAAAAAGCAGCTGATTACATTATATCTGGTGTTAAAAAGCGTCGCAAAGAGGTTCACTTTCCCTACCGATTTACACTTATTTTAAAATGCATGCGCATTTTGCCATTACCATTATGGCTTAAATTAGCAAAAGGATTATCTCGTTGAAAAAAATTGCAATTATTGGCTCTGGTATTTCAGGCTTAAGCTGTGCTCATCTACTACACAAACAATACGATGTTACGGTATTTGAAAAGAACGACTATATTGGTGGTCATACTGCAACTGTTGATGTTGATATTGAAGGGACTAATTATGCTATCGATACGGGCTTCATTGTATTTAATGATAGAACCTACCCGTATTTTGAAAAGTTACTCAGTCGAATTGGCATCAGCCGCAAACCTACCCAAATGAGCTTCAGTGTTCACAATGAACAAACAGGCTTTGAATATAACGGACATACATTTACAAGCTTATTTGCTCAAAAGCGAAACATTTTTCGTCCTCGCTTTTACAAATTATTAGCTGATATTGTCCGTTTTAATAAATTATGTAAATCACTACACAGTAAAAATGTATACGAGAAAAAAACGCTGGGACAGCTTTTAGATGAGCATAGTTTTAATGACTTCTTTCGCTACCACTACATACTCCCTATGGGCGCCGCCATTTGGTCTACCAGCATAAAAGAAATGAGTAATGTTGGGGTTGAATTTTTTGTCAAATTCTTCTTTAACCACGGTTTATTAGATATCACTAACAGACCCCAATGGTATGTAATCCCAGGCGGTTCAAGAGAATATATTGCGCCTCTTATTAATGGTTTTGAACAGAAGATAAAACTTAATAGTGATATCGCTGAAGTTGAGCGCCTTGATGATAAAATTATTATCCATTTAAAAAATGGTGAGCAACAGCAGTTTGATAAGGTCGTCTTTGCATGTCATTCTGATCAGGCTTTAGGGTTATTATCATCCCCTAGTATCGATGAGAAGAAGGTGCTTGGCGCTATTCCTTATTCTGAAAATTCAGTGATTTTACACACTGACACATCAATCTTACCCAAGCGAAAAGCAGCGTGGGCGAGCTGGAATTATTTATTGAACGACAGCACAGATAAAGCCGCTGTAGTCACTTACCAAATGAACATTCTTCAGGGTATTCAAAGCGATACGCAATTTTGTGTAACTTTGAACCACAAGCAAGGTATTGATAAAAGTAAAATACTACGTGAATTTACTTATCACCACCCAGTCTTTAATGAAGCCTCAATTGATGCTCAACAACAAAAGCACAGTATAGATGGTGAAAATAACACTTATTTTTGTGGGGCTTATTGGTATAACGGTTTCCATGAAGATGGGGTTAGAAGTGCAGTCGATGTAGCTCGCCAATTAGGTGTTGAATTTGAATAGTGCTGTTTTTACAGGCGATGTGCGTCACCGCAGGTTTGCTGTTAAATCTCATGAGTTTAAGTACCCGCTCTACATGATGTGGGTTGATTTATCACAACCATCATTGCTTAATGGTATTCACCCACAACTGGGCACATCAGGATTTAAAGCATTAAAATTTAAGCAGTCTGACTATTTGAAAGATGGCACAGAAGAGCTTAATGGAGAAATAGTCAAACGTGCACTAAATAAAATTAATGAATTAGGTGTAAACGATGAGTTTGCAAATGTGTACATGCTTGGCCAGCTTCGTTGTTTAGGTATTTATTTTAGTCCGGTTAATTTCTTTTTGTATGAAAAATCGGATGGCCAGTTAAGCTATATGGTTGCTGAAGTAAGTAATACGCCGTGGAACGAACGGCACTACTACTTAGTAGAACTTGAAAAGAAAGTGAACTTTAAGAAAGTTTTTTCCGTATCACCTTTTATGAATTTAGATATGGATTACCACTGGGCAACGCGTATTAATGATGACAGTGTTTTAATCCACATTGAGAATAAAAAAGACAATAATGTGTTGTTTGATGCAACACTTAGGCTAAAACGGCAATCGTTAACTAAACAAAACGTATCTGCTATTTTTAAACAGTTCCCTGCAATGACTTGGACTATTTTTAGAGGTATTTATGTTCATGCATTTAAGTTGTTTTGTAAACGAGTGCCATTTATCGGTCATTCAGGAAGCGGCAGTTAAGTCTGCTTCAAACTAGTTAGGTGATGTAATGGAAAAAGTATCCAGTTTGTCAAACAGTCAACCCAGTGGATGGCTTATAAAAATTTATAAAAAACTGGTGTTTGGTGCATTTAATAGCATCGAAACTGGTCGTATATCTTTAATCGATGGCAACGATGTTAATCATTTTGGTGATGATAATGAAAAAAAACTAGCGGTTAAAGTGGTTGTTAATGATCAGGCAATGTATAAGTCATTTGCGCTTTCAGGCAGTGTTGGTGCTGGTGAGTCTTATATTTTGGGTCATTGGGAATGTGATGACCTAACAAAGCTGATTGAGATTTTTGCTATAAATCAATCACAATTAGATGCCTTCGAGAAAAAATTCGCTTTCTTTAGCAACATCTTTTTTAGATTTAATCACATTCGGAATAAAAATTCTGAAGATGGTTCTAAGAAAAACATTGTTGCTCATTACGATTTAGGTAATGATCTGTATTCTTCTTTTCTAAGCACTGAAATGCTTTATTCAAGTGCAGTTTACCCTTCACAAAATGCTTCTCTCGAACAAGCACAAAGCCACAAACTTGATTTGATTTGCCAGCAAGTGGATTTACAGCAAGGTGATAAGGTAATTGAAATAGGCACGGGGTGGGGCGCTTTTGCAATACACGCGGCTTCTCATTATGGTTGTCATGTTACTACGACAACTATTTCGGATGAGCAACACGCTTACGTGGCGCAGAAAATAAGTGAGCTTGGATTAAAAGATAAAATAACCCTACTAAAGCAAGATTACCGATTACTAGAGGGTAAATTTGATAAATTGGTTTCGATTGAAATGATTGAAGCTGTAGGTCATGAATACTTACCCAGCTTTTTCAAAAAATGTAATGACTTGCTTAAAGATTCGGGTGCTATGTTGATTCAAGCAATCACCATTGCAGATCAACGTTACAAGCACTATTTAAAAAATTCTGATTTTATTCAGCAGTATATTTTTCCCGGTGGTTGCCTACCTTGCATTGATGAAATGAACAAACAAATTAAGCATCAATCAGATATGGTTGTGCACAGTGTCAAAGACATTGGTGTGCATTACGCTAGAACTCTCGCTGACTGGCGCACGCGTTTTATTGCAAGTTGGCCTGAAATTGATAAAGCAAAGTTCGATCAGCGCTTTTATAGGTTGTGGTTATTTTATCTTGCTTATTGTGAAGGGGCATTTAGAACGCGCGTAACAAGTACAGTGCATCTTGTTGCTAGAAAGCCACGTTTTACTCATTCAGGTGATGGCATTGCGCTCGATTATTAATTTTGTTTTATTTCAAGGGGTCTGGTTTCTGGCCTTACTCCTCGAAAATAAAGCGTTATTACCAATTTGCGGCATAGTTATTTTGATGCTTTTTCTTTCCCAACAGAAGAAGCAGGATATGTTTTTACTGGTTATCGGGCTTTGTATTGCCTTGGTTTTTGAGTTTGTAATGGTTAAATTTGAGTTGCTAGGTTTTAAAACCTATCCATTTCCGCTTTGGTTTGTGTTGCTGTGGAGTGCTCTTATTTTAACGATTAATACATCGATGCAATTTCTAACACGGCTACCTTGGTATGTAAGTCTTTTTGTATGTGCCTTGTTTGCACCAGCAAGTTATTGGGCAGGCGCTAGATTTGATGTGATCACAGTTGCACAGCCAATTTGGTTTTTCTGGTTGGCGTATGGCCTGTCATGGGGTGTAATGTTCAATTGTATTTTAGTAACAAACAAGCTCATAAAATCAAAGATAAATAGCACGGCTATTCCCCCTCACGCTTAGAAATATTCATCCATTGTCAAATAAGGATTTGTTATGCGCGTTTTACTTATTTTTTTGTCTTTATTCTCACTTGGAGCATTTGCAAACTCTGCTGCTAGTACTGACTTTAAGTTAGTAGGTGAAGGCCGTTTTGAGTATTACTTTTGGGATGTTTATGACGCTAAACTGTTATCACCCACGGGGAGTTATGAGTTTGGGCAACACCCCTCACAATTATCTTTGACTTATTTACGCGATTTTGCTGCGAAAGATATTGTTAAAGCAACCAATGAGCAATGGGAACACTTAGGCAAAAAAAGTTTAATAAATAAATACGATGATACTTTATTAGAGTTATGGCCTGATATTAAAGAGGGCGAAACACTTACTTTTAGAACAGATGATGCAGGAAATGGCACGTTTTATCACAATGATAAGAAGCTAGGTGGAATTGAAGATGCTACTTTTGCAGATGACTTTATGGCTATTTGGTTATCACCTAATACATCAGAGCCTGCTATGCGAAACCAATTAATAGGGAAGTCCAAATGAAACTACTAAATACTGCAATCTTACTTATTTTGTTTTTGTTTTTAGCCAGTTGTGCCGCTCCTGATGTTGAGCATTACAAAGGTAGTTCGCCAGAGTTTAATTTTAAACAGTTTTTTAATGGCAAACTTAAAGCGTACGGTGTAGTACAAGACTTCAAAGGAGAGTTAACCCGCAAACTTGTTGTTGATATGGAGGCTAGCTGGGAGGGCAATGTTGGTGTCATCGAGGAAGACTTTATTTACGACGATGGTGAAACTCAGCGACGTGTGTGGACTATTACACTAAATGACGACAATACTTTAACTGGAACAGCCAGTGATGTATTGGGTATTGCTAAAGGCGCGAGTAGTGGCAGTGTATTTCATTGGACTTATTCGTTAGAGCTTTTAGTCGATGGTAGCCAGATTGAGGTTAATTTTGATGATTGGATGTATCAGGTAACTGATTCTCGGTTGATAAATCGTACTTCAATTGATAAGTTTGGCATTGAGGTTGGTGAAGTAACCCTTGTTATAGAAAAAGTTGAATAATTTTAAATTTAAATATGGTTATATTTAGGCATTATTTTGCTTTGAATTGTTGTTTATTGTCGCTTTTTGACGACAATAGTTATAAATTTTGCACATTTTTTAATAATTTACGCAAAAATGGCAATTTGCTGTTGCCATCAGTTTAAAAATGCATAAAGATAGGTTTTGCGAAGGCAAAATAATAACGAATAGGAATTTAACAAATGAATAAAGCTCAATTAGTTGAAAAAATCGCTACTGATGCAGAAATCTCTAAAGCAGCAGCTACACGTGCACTTGATGCATTCACTGGTGCAGTGACAACTTCATTAAAAGAAGGTAATTCAGTCGCACTAGTTGGTTTTGGTACTTTCTCTGTAAAAGAGCGTGCTGCACGTACAGGTCGTAACCCACAAACAGGTGCGGAGATTCAAATTTCAGCTGCCACTATCCCAAGCTTCAAAGCAGGCAAAGGTCTTAAAGACCAAGTTAACCCTTAATAGAGTTATCTGAACAAATAAAAAAGGGCTGTTAAGCCCTTTTTTAGTGTCTGTTAAGCTTTAAGCGCTTTGTCTCCCCTGCCAATACCAACGGCTCCAGAACGAACAACTTCTATTACATCAGTTTCATGTCGTAATGTATCTAGAAAAGACTCTATTTTGTCTGTGCTACTTACCAGTTGCAAAGTATAGCTGTTTCTACCCATGTCTAAAATAGCACCTTGAAATACATCCACGACACGAGTTACAGCAGCACGTTTAGTTTCATCTTGAGCAAAAACTTTAACTAACAACAATTCACGCTCAATATGCGCCATTTCTGTAAGATCAATAATTTTTAGAACATCAACTAGTTTATTAACTTGTTTTGTAATTTGTTCGACTATTCTGTCATCACCAAGTGTTGTAATTGTAATGCGTGACAGTGAGTGATCATCGGTTGTGCCTACCGTCAAACTATCTATGTTATAAGCACGTTGCGAGAATAAGCCTACTATACGTGATAGTGACCCAGGCTCATTTTCTAATAAAATTGATAAGATACGACGCATTATGCTTTCACTCCTTTACGCAACCACATTTCATCTACTGCACCAAGCTTTATTTGCATTGGGTATACATGCTCTTTTTCATCAACACAGATATCAAGGAATACTAGCCTGTCATTAATAGACATTGCTTTTTCAATAGCCGGCTGTAATTGATCCAAAGTGTCTACGCGAATACCCACATGGCCATAACTTTCAGCTAATTTAACAAAATCAGGGAGTGAATCCATATATGATGATGAATGTCTTCCGCTGTACATCATATCTTGCCATTGTCTTACCATGCCTAAAGAACGGTTATTTAATGAAACAACTTTAACAGCAAGATTGTATTGTAAGCAGGTTGAGAGCTCTTGAATATTCATCTGAATCGAGCCATCACCGGTGACACAAATAGACTCTTTGTCAGGGAATGCTAACTTAACCCCCATAGCAGCAGGAAGACCAAACCCCATGGTGCCTAGGCCGCCAGAGTTAATCCATTGGCGCGGGTTTTTAAAAGGGTAGTATTGAGCAGCAAACATTTGGTGCTGACCCACATCTGAACTGATATATGCATCGCCGTTAGTCGCTTTATATATTGCTTCAATTACCGCTTGAGGTTTTATTTTTTCACCTTCAGTACTGTAGCTTAAGCATTTTTGCTCGCGCCAACTTATAATTTGTCGCCACCAATCTTCTTGCGCGCTACGGTCAATATTGATTGAGCTCTTATCAATTGCCGTCTGCAGTTGTTCAAGGACTGTGGCTAAACATCCTACAACAGGGATATGTGCTTTTATTGTTTTAGAGATAGAAGTGGGATCAACATCAACATGGACAATTGTTGCATTGGGGCAAAACTTCTTAACATTATTTGTTACTCGGTCATCAAAACGTGCGCCTAATGCCAAAATAACATCAGCATTAGCCATCGCTTTATTTGCTTCCAAACTGCCATGCATGCCTAGCATACCAATAAAGTTAGGGTGAACGCCTGATATACCACCTAAGCCCATTAAAGTGTTTGTTATCGGTGCATTTAGTGACTCTACCAGGTGTGTTAGTTGCTCAGATGTATTAGAAATAACAATACCGCCACCTGAATAAATAACTAACTTCTTAGCCTCAAGAATCGCATTTACGGCTTTGCGTATTTGTTTAGAGTGACCTTTTGTGTTCGGGTTATATGTGCGTAACTCTGTTGATTCAGGGAACTTAAAATCATATTTAATAGAAGGGTTAAGCATATCTTTTGGCAGTTCAACAACCACGGGGCCTGGTCGTCCAGTGCTGGCAATATAAAATGCTTTTGCCAATATAGCGGGGATTTCCTCTGCACTTCGACAGTTAAAACTGTGTTTTACGATAGGGCGTGAACAACCGACAATATCGGTTTCTTGGAATGCATCATCACCGATTAAACTGGTAGGTACTTGACCTGACAAAACCACCATAGGGATTGAGTCCATGTAGGCTGTTGCTATGCCTGTAATACAGTTTGTAGCGCCAGGTCCGGAGGTTGCCAGTACGACACCTACTTCTCCTGTTGCACGGGCATATCCGTCAGCCATGTGTGTTGCTGCCTGTTCATGACGCACTAAAATATGTTCAACATCATCTTGTTGAAATAGCGCATCATATAAATCTAAAACGGATCCGCCTGGGTAGCCAAAAATATATTTAACCTTTAACTCTTTTAATGCCCGAACAACTAGCTCAGAACCATTATATTGCTGTGTACTCATCCTCATTCCTCTGTGTACCTAGGGTCTGTTGACCTTTGCAAATTTAACCTTGAAAGGTCAACAGACCCTAGTATTTTTTTGGTATTTTATTTACCAAGTCGTATTTCAATGCATAAAAAAACCCCCGTTATTAGCGGGGGTTTTTAAAAAGCGTTTTCACTTTTCAATACATCCCCGCTGGACTTAAGACTAAGACCAGTACGAGTACGTTTACAAAGCGAATTTGATATTTCATTTTAATTTCTTTTTATAAAAATAATGGGTAATAAACCAATACGAATAACGTATATATGATTTTTTGTTCTAATAGGTTATTTTTAAGGCTTTTGTAGTTCAATGTCAACCTAAGAACGTGTTTAATTTGCATTGAAATTTCTTTATTGAGCTTTTTATGGTTGTTTTTTAAATTAAAAGTAAGGAATGGTATTTTTATATGCAGTCTTTATGCATTTCTATATCTTTGCCAACGTTTCATTAATGTGAACATGGTTTTACTTTGCTATTATTACATCATAATCTGCAGTAGGAATTTTTATGAAACGTTTATATGTGATAGTAATTGCTGTTATCTCATTGTTTGTAGGGCATGTAAGTGCTAAACCACAACATTCTAGCCCAACCGATATAGGGGTAGTTAATAAAGAACGAATTCTTTATTGGTTAAACAAGCGAGGTGAGCTGAATGAGCTGCATAATAAGGAAGCTGCAATTGCAAGCTTTATAGGCACCCCAACGCAATATTATCCAAGTAGGCTGCAAAAGAACATTCCGCCCTCGCTAAAAAAAACACAGCATCTTAATAAATCATTTGCTTCTTCACTAACACCAAATGACATCTCAACTACTGTAAAGGTATTGGTTATTTTGGTCGATTTCCCTGATTTGCCCTACGACGAAAATGGCTTAGAGGAATCAGATACAGCGATGTTTTACCCTTTGTATGATAAACAGCATTACCAACACATGTTATTTTCAACGCAAGGTTATGATGGACCGGATGGTCAAACTCTCAATAGCGCTTATCAGTATTATCAACAAGCCTCAGGTAATACGCTTTCATTCACTGGTGAAGTATTTGGTTGGGTACGTGCGGACAAAAATGCCAAAGCTTACGGCGAAAGGGTCGGGGATGATAAAGACATCGATGCACCAAGTTTAGTTAAAGAAGCCGTCGAAAAAGCAGTTGATCAGTTTAATATTGATTTATCGCAATACGATTTAACAGATTTAGATGATATAGATGGTGACGGCATTACAAATGAACCCAATGGTATCATTGACCACGTAATGATTTTTCATTCAAGCGTAGGTGAAGAAGCCGGAGGCGGAGTGTTAGGGTCAGATGCGATATGGTCACATCGTTTCTATGTTTATAATGAACAGTTTCAGCCGAGTAACTTGCCAAACAGTCCTATCGATCTGTTTGGGTATACAATTAATCCACTCGACGCTGGTATTGGTGTTGTTGTGCATGAGTTTGGTCATGATTTAGGTTTACCAGATGAGTATGACTTAAATAATTCAGATATTGGAGAACCGGTTGCATCGTGGTCAGTCATGTCTGGGGGCAGTTGGGCGGGAAACCCTAGGGGGTCTGAGCCCGTAATGTTTAGTCCCTATGCATTGGAGTATCTGCAAAACCGTTACGGTGGTAATTGGTTAAATCAACTTACGTTTGATCTAAGCGAAGTGAATGCACAAACAAATCAGGTGTTACATCACACAAGTGCGACCACAGACGACTTGAATCAAATTAAAGTTAAACTCCCTGCGAAATTAAAATCATTTTTTTCAGCTGTTGAGGGTAAGTTTCAATACTACTCAGGCAATGGAAATAACTTAATTAATACAATGAGGAAGTCAATTGCTATCCCTGCTACGAGTGAACAAACGTTACTTGAATTAACCACTTTTTATGGTATTGAAGATGATTATGACTATGCTCAGGTAATTGTAAATGGCGAAGCGATTTCATCACAATACACAAAGACTAATAACCCATATTATTCTAATTTAGGGCCCTACATAACGGGTGATTCTTTATCAAATAGCGATGCAAAGCTTCCTAACAATTATTTAATACATCAATTTGATTTGTCTGCTTACGCTGGCGAAACAGTTACATTAGAGCTTCGATATGTAACTGATAGCTATGTTAATTATTTTGGTATTGTGTTTGATGACTTAAAATTAATACAGCAGGGGGAAGTGGTTTGGGAAGATAATGCTGAACTAAAGACTAACTTTGAGTTAGCTGGCTTCTCACGTGTCGGTGCTTATATTTACGATACAGCCAAACATTATTATTTACAGTTAAGAAACTACGAAGGGATAGATAGCGGCTTGCAAAAAGAGCAATACTCACCGGGTTTGTTACTGTGGTTATCTAGCACCGATTATGAAAACAACAATACTTCAGAACACCCAGGTGAAGGCTTTATTTTAGTGGTAGATGCTGATCAAAATATGATCGCAAGAGGCGCAACGCAAAGTCCTGCTAATACAGAAATTCAATTAAGGGATGCAGCGTTTAGCCTATATCAGCAACGCCAAGGCTTAGGTGATAACAATCTTGCCGCTATCAGTGAATTTAATGACGCTACTGATTATAGTTTTGCAGTGCAACCACAGTCTGGCGTTAAATTGACACCATTTGGCTTTGGCTTCTCTATTGCTGATCAGGCTGTAGATAATTCAACGATTGAAGTTGACTTAAGCTACTTAGAAAATCTGGGGATAACCTACACGGCAAATGATTTGGCTGTCACATTCGAGGTGAGTGGCTTACAGCTGTCACCAACAGATAGTTTTGAGTGGCAATTTGGCAATGGCGTTAAAAGTGAGGAGTTAAACCCTACCGCAATCTACACGGAATATGGACGTTATTTAGTTACTTTTAGCCGACTCACGGAATCAGGTGAAAAAACGGTTGAGAGCCAAGAAATCCTGCTGACACAGCCTTTAGGTTTCAACGATTTCGAGGCTTCAGTAAATGAAAGTAATTTAACTGGTTTTGTCACTGCGTCGGGTGGTTTAGCACCTTATACCTATCAATGGGACTTTGGCGATGGTAACACCGCATTATCTGATACTGTTACACACAACTATCGTTTTAGCGGCAGTTATGCGATTACAGTAACGGTTACAGATAGTTTAAATCAAACGACAAGTTCTACAAAGAATGTGTCGGCAGTTGTGCCTTTATCTGTCTCAGTCGATTTCACGGCTACTAACTTAGTTGCAGCGTTTAGTGCTCAAGCGACAGGTGGTTTTGGTGACTACACCTACAGCTGGGAATTTGGAGACGGCTCAACAAGCGTGAGTGAATCACCAAGTTATACCTATGGCAGTGCGGGAAGTTATCAAGTAATACTCACCGTAACAGACTCTAAAACCAACCAATCAGTAAACAAAACGGTGACTGTTTCAGTAAAAGAAAAGCAAGCCAGCTCAGGAGGTGGTTCGCTTGGTTGGGCTTTAATATTTGTTTTAGTATTCGTTAGTAGACGCACTTGGTAAAGTTGTAGTCATGAAAAAGGCCAGTTATTAAACTGGCCTTTCAAATTTTAAATCTATGTTTAAATTATAAACGGTCAATTACTGATTGTGTAAAGTCAGTTGTTCCGTGGCTGCCACCTAAGTCACGCGTTGTACGATCCCCAGATTTAATTACCTCAGCAACAGCGCTACGAATACGCTCTGCTGTATCAGCCATTTCTAAATGCTCTAACATTTGAATTGACGCTAATATCACAGACGTTGGATTGGCAAGGTTTTTACCCGCAATGTCAGGCGCGCTGCCGTGAACAGCTTCAAAGATTGCAGTATCTTCACCAATGTTAGCACCTGGTGCCATACCTAACCCGCCAACAAGGCCCGCACATAAATCTGATAAAATGTCACCGAATAAATTAGTTGTAACGATAACATCAAATTCTTCAGGGCTCATTACTAGTTTCATACACGTTGCATCAACAATCATTTCTGTTGATTCAATTTCAGGATAACGTTCAGCAACTTCGCGTGCTACTTTTAAGAATAAACCTGACGTAGACTTTAAGATATTGGCTTTGTGTACAGCCGTTACTTTTTTACGGCCTTCACGCACAGCAAGATCATAAGCAAAGGTTAAGATCTTTTCAGCGCCTTCGCGTGTGATCATTGACATTGCTTGTGCTTCATTACCATCTTCAGAAACGACTTGACCAAGGCCAGAGTACATCCCTTGAGTGTTTTCACGAACTGTAATGATGTCGATGTCTTCGTAGCGTGCTTTTGTACCAACAAATGATTTTACTGGGCGAACGTTTGCGTATAAACCAAATTGCTTACGTAAAGTCACGTTAATTGATGTAAATCCTTCACCCACAGGTGTGGTTAATGGCCCTTTGAGAGTAATTTTATTACGCGCAATGGTATCGATAGTGTCCTGAGGTAATAATTCACCTGTTTTTTCTAACGCGGCTAGACCTGCATCAACGAATTCGTAATCAAAATCGCATCCTGCGGCTTGTAATATCTCAAGAGCTGAATCAATGATACTTGGGCCAATGCCGTCGCCTTTGATTACTGTGATGGTTTGTTTAGCCATGAATTTTTCCTATTAAGCGGTGACGTAAATACATCGCATGTGTTTTTGCGACTGCTTGTTAGATATTTACGTTAATGAGTTTGAAAATTTAAGCGGCTTTTATAGCAATTTATTCAAGAGATTTCCACTAAAACCCGCTAAATTAGGCAATATGTCTAATAAAGTGCGTCTATTATACGCTAGATGACAAATGTAATGGTGGCAATTGTGCATAAAAATTCGTAATGCTCTCCCAGCCAATATCTTTTAAAATACTATCTAGCGTTTGTTTTTGCCAGCTGCTGTTAGTCATGTGGGGCTGATAAACGTTTAATGTAATAACTTTAAGCGCGACCCATAGTTTTGCTTTTACTGAAAGGTGCTGTTTGGTCTGTTGCTCGGCATCAAGTAGCGCTTGTGTCCATGGGTTATCATCCAGTAGTTGTAACAAAAACACGCTTAACTCTTCTACATTATGATTATTTACGCCAAATAGCCAAGAAATTGGCAGGCTAATAGTCGTTTTTGGGTCTTTTTCACACAAGGTTTTGCGACTCAATTTATTACTAGAGTGGGTTAGTAAATAATTTATATACGCATATAAAGGGAGTGATACTTGTTCAAACTGTATTTCTGTTTGTTTACTTAATAATAAAGACAATAAGCGCGTTATGGCTGTTAAGCGCACTTTTATGTGTTCTTTTAATGGGTGACGTTGTATATCAACGAGCTGCTCAAAAAGCACTCGTTGAATAATTGCAGGCGCGTTATCAATTCCCACCATGGTTAAGCAATGGCGTAAGTCCTTTGCGGCCAAATGTTCTTTATTATAGGGTTTGACAGCCTCTTTTAAAATATCAATTGTCTTGGTGTGGCCGTTTAATAACTTTTCTAAATTACGATACGAGTATTCTTTTTGTATTTTCAGATTACCAATCAGCTGAAGAATATTATCTTGCTCATTAATCGGATCACTATCCACTGCAGGTATGTGTTCATTAAACCAAATACTAAATAAAAGTCGTTTATCTTTTGTTGGACGTTGTTTTGCATTGCAATCTAATTTTGCAGCAACACCATGCCATCTTGCTCTTTTAGTATCGTTTAAATCAATAAGAATATGTTTATTATGTGTTTTGCTGCATACATACGTGAGTGACTGTTCTGCAATATTAACATGACTACCAGGTAGGTAAGGGCCAATATTTTCTACTAACTTTTTAAGTGCATTTTGTGCGAAACTATTTGGCGTTCTAATATATATATCAGCAATCGCTTTATATAGATTAACGTGGTCATTAGCCGCCCTGTAAGTAATATTCATAGCAATAATATTGGCCAACGCTACGAGAGTAGTAGCCCCATCGTAAATCATTATTTTTGGCGCACTCAGCAATGCTTGTTTGTATTTGTTTAATGGAGCTAAAATTCGGGCTATATCGGTAGAGGGCAGGTTAGCTGACTGCAATAATTTTACAGCAAGTTGATGACGTGCCTGCCACTGTTTTTTTTCTTCGTTATTTAAAGGCTGTTGAGCGGCAAGTTTGTTAGTTTGAGTTTGAACGCATAGGTAGTTTGTTAAGCAAACGGCTATGAGTTGTTGGCTAACTTGTGAATTGTAATTTAAGCTTTTGCAAAGTGCCGCTACAATAACACACTGATTAACAACTAAGTTTGTAGTGTAGCCAAAATCAGAAACATAGAGGCATAGTTGAGCTTGTAATGCATTTGGATGGGTTTCATATAAATTATAAAACTGTTCAGCCTGCTTAGATAAAAGTGGGTATATTGAGGGCCATTGGCTTTTATTATAATACAAACGTAACATTTCATGGGTTTGTTTAAATAAGTTGGCTAAATGCTGGGGTGTTGGTTGCATAGTACTCGTTTAACTTTTCTGCATAAAGGCGTCATGAGCACTTGGGCCCCATAAAACTAATTCACCATTATTAAATAGAAGTCCGGTGCATTCATCCATGGTTGTTATACCATCTGATTTTATATGTTGAGTACGATAAAACACAATTTGCCATACATCATCGCCACTGCGCTTTGCGAAAGTAAGATCTGGGCTACCTAAATAGTCTAAAACAGTATTCAAGGTTGTTGGCTTTTTGATGCTTAATTTTGTGATGTAACGTTTATTAAATGCTTCTCTGTCTTGCCATATCATGGCTTGTGGGTCATCTTTGTAAAAGGTAATCACTAACGCAGCTATAAGTGCGTAAACACCCAGCCCTAATATGATATATCGAATAACCTTTTTAAACATTTTGCACTCTTAAAGATGATTAAAATAATGCGTTGCTTTAAAGCAATACTTGAATAGATACTACGCAATAATTACTAAAGTATATGCGTAGGTAAAACCCAGAACCAGTTTAACCATTTAACAAAGTCTTAATTGTTTTAAGCTAAACCCTAGATGTATATCAGTTCGTAAACTCACAAGTTGCTTTGATATAATATAGTCTTGCATTCCTGCATCCAACTTATTTCTTAGCGCTTGTGAAATAGTTTCATCGGAAATTGCATCGGCAATATTTTGATGCTTCCTGATTACCTCTTGTGCAGTTTTAAGGCCAATGCCTTTAATACCGGGAATGTCGTTGGTCTTATCACCAGCAAGTGCCCAAAAATCGATTAATCTATCCTGTTCAACGGCAAAGCGCTCTAATATGGCATTTCTTTCAATATATTCTTTCTTAAAATAATCGTAAATGTGAATATTTTCACTCAATGCCGGTAAAAAGCCTTTATCAGTAGATACAATTGTACTTGAAACACCATGTAATGCAGCTTTATGAGCTAGAGTTGCAATAATATCGTCAGCTTCATCGTTATCGGGTGCAAATACAACAACCCCAATTTCCTCAATTGCACTTATGAACTGTGTTAAGTTCTCTTTAAGCAAGGTCGGCATTGGGGCACGACTATTTTTATATTGTGGGTAAAAGTGATAACGCCAACTTTTATTGCCATCAAAAACAGCGATGGCATGGGTGGCATTCGTTACACGGAGCAGCTTTTTACATGCCTGTGCCACGCGTTGGCAACAAGTGGTAATCATTTGCTGTTCACTGTACTTATTTTGATTACTATCAACAGCATAGATGCGCCTTATTAAATTAAGCGCATCTATTAAAAGTAATTGTCCTGACACGGTTTTCTCTTCTAAGCCTTTATTTCGTAACACGGGACATACTTTGAACCAGGAAGTTTCATTCTACCTTGTTCAACAAATGCTTTAAGTAACTTATCCATGTTTTTCATGAGCGCAGGCTCACCACTAAGAATAAATCGACCATGTTGTTTAATTGCTTGAATACCTTCATCTTTAACGTTTCCAGCCACAATTCCAGAGAATGCACGACGAAGATTAGCCGCCAGCAATTGTTTAGGTTGATCAAGGTGTAAATCAAGTCCTGACATGTTTTCGTGGGTAGGAGCAAACGGTTGCTGAAAGTCATTATCAATTTTTAGTGTCCAATTAAAATAATAAGCATCACCTACACTTTTTCTATAATCACGTACTTGAGACATAGATGATTTTAACTTAATTGCTACTTGCGCAGGGTTATCAACAATGACTTCAAACTTTTCTAGTGCTTCACTTCCTAATGTTAACTCAATAAACTTACATAACTCTTTGAAATAGTCTGCACTTTCTTTAGGGCCCGTCAGAATAACAGGTAATGATTGTTTCTGATTATCTGGGTGCAATAAAATACCTAATAAGTACAGCAGTTCTTCAGCAGTCCCAGCACCACCGGGAAAAATAATTATGGCGTGAGCTGTGCGAATAAACGCCTCAAGACGTTTTTCAATGTCTGGCAGTATAACCAGTTCATTTACAATGGGGTTAGGTGGCTCAGCAGCAATGATACTTGGTTCAGTTAAACCTAAATAACGATTATCGGTATTACGCTGTTTGGCATGACCAATGGTGGCTCCTTTCATAGGTCCTTTCATAGCGCCTGGGCCACAACCTGTACAAATATTTAAACCGCGTAAGCCTAATTCATAGCCAACTTGTTTCGTATACTTATACTCGATTTCATTAATAGAGTGACCACCCCAACAAACAATCATACTAGGATCAGAGTTAACTCTTAACGCACCGGCATTACGCAGCATGTCAAATACCATGTGGGTAATTTTTTTTTGTTCTGTTAAGTCTTTTTCGTATTTTTGACAAATAAATAGTATGTCGCGAATAACTGAAAAAATATGTTCATGGATCCCAGTGATTATCTGACCATCAACGAAGGCTGTTTGAGGTGGGTTTTCTAGCTCAATTTTAATACCACGTTCGCGGATTAACAGGCGAATATCAAAATCTTGGTATTTATCATATATCTCAGAGCTTGAGTCCGTATGGCTGCCGACATTTAATACTGCGAGTACACAATTTCTAAATAAAGTGTACCGCTCACTTGCAGAGGATTGCTCTAATAAATCAACTTCTAATTGCGACAGTAAATCTAACACGCCTGTAGGGTTTAACTGAATTAACATAGGCATTCTCCTTGCTGACTGTTATTACTTTTTATGTTAAGAATTGATACATAGCTTGTCTCGGCCAGATTTTTTGGCTTTATATAAAGCGTCATCAGCGCGATCAAATGCGATTAGCGGCGTATCTCCTTTTTTGAATTGAGTGGCTCCAACTGATACGGTGATCTGTACGCTCTTGTTCTTAAATTTGAACGGAATCGATTTAATTGCTTGTCGAAGTTTCTCAAGTGGTGCTGTTGCATGCTCCACAGACATCCCTGGCATAAGTAATACAAACTCTTCACCGCCGTAGCGCGCGATAAAATCCGATTTTCTAATCGACATTTGCAGTGCTTTAGCAATCACCTGCAGTGTTTTGTCACCAGCACTATGGCCATATTGGTCATTGATTGATTTAAAGTGGTCAACATCAATAACAACCAAAGTAAAATCAGATTCTTGCACAGAGAAAAGGTGAAATTCATGGTTAAACCTTTCATCAAATGCAGCACGGTTTGGTAATTTAGTTAGTCCATCAAGTAAACTTTTAAACCGTTGTTCATGCAATCGTTTTTTGTATTTAGAGAGTTTACTTTCTAAACTACCAACACGGGTATTTATATCATGGAAGTTTTTAATAAGGGCTTGTCGGTCTTCTTGCTCAAGGCGCTCTTTTGCAATTAAATCGTGACTTAGCGATTTTAGTTCATTATCTACAAGTGCTTTTAAAGATGATATAGATGTCGCATCTTGAGTCTGTTTTGTTAAATTTACTATTTTGCTTTCAATGCGTTTATTAAGCGTCTCGAATTCAGTACTCATAGACTCTGAATGTTTGCTAGTCGCTACAATTGAATGATGGAGATCTTCAAGTGTCTGATTGAGCGATACTAAAAAACTTTGCGCAGATTGGCGTTCATCGCTAATGTTTGTGGCAACAATTCTAATTATTTCAATTGCTGAGGTCAGTAAATCTTCAACTGAATCTGTTTCTGATATTTTATTCTTAATGGCCTTAACATTGTCAGCGGCTTCATCTTCAAAAACAAGGTCATTGGCCAATGTTAAAAGCTCTTTAGCTAACCTAGGTTGAGTAATTGAATCCTCAGTATTTTTGACAGAAAGTTTGACGTTTAGGGCTTGGTTATATATAGATACCAGCTTATTTAGAATCGGTATAAAATCGTTAGTCGATTGAATTTCATTTAATTGGTGATCCAACAAATGGCGTAACATGCGGCGGGTATCATCAGGTAAACCTTTGGTTTTTTGTAATAACTTACCAGCGGTTAAAACACTCGTGTGCAGCTCTCGTTGATGCGATAGTTGCTGTGCTTCTTGGTTTTTTAAAAGGCTCAGGATTTCAGCGATCAGTGGTGCTAAATTCTCAAAGTCGACACCTTTACTCAGGGCGCTTCTAAATTTGGCTAAACGGTTATCCAATTCGATATCCATACCTTTGCAACTTAATGAAAGCTTAGCTGCAAAATTTGTCAAAGTATCTACTTGTTGCTTTCGAGCAGTTTCAAGTACCTTTCTGGTATCGATAGCTTGTTTAAGCTTTTTATTTAAAACTTCGAGCTGGCCTGACACTAATACTTACCGCCATAAAATTTAATCATTTATAAGCGTAAGTTTACAACAAATTTGGCACAAATGTAGGTGCTAAGTCAAAAACTTAGTATTTGATGTTGTTTTTTATTCATCGAACCTAAACTGTGGTCATCTTATCGCTTTTATTACACATCATTTCACTTCATTGATAGGCTCTTATTTATTAAATTTTAAATTAGTAAGAGTTCCCATGAAAAAGTTATTAGCCATGTCGCTTGCGACTGCATTCTCGTGCTCAGCTTGGGCTGATGTGAATTATTCATTATCCATTTCAGAGCCTGAGCATCATTTAGGCAATGTTAGCGTTGAGTTTCCTGTTTCAGCTCAGGCCCATTTAGATATTAAATTGCCTGCATGGCGAACGGGCCGCTATGAAATTTTAAATTTAGCGAATGGTGTACGCTACTTCGACGCAAAAGATGAGAACGGACAAACTCTTAAATGGGAGAAAATAAATGCCAGTACGTGGCGTGTTCATTTAAATGATCCAACCAGCGTAAAAATTGATTACCAAGTCTATGCCAATGAATTAGGTAAACGAGCTCGCCATATAGATGATAGCCATGCTTTTATCGATGCATCAGGTTTTTTTATGTTTAGTGAATCATTTCGACAGGAGCCTGTTACCGTGAATCTAGACGTACCTAAAGCATGGCGATCTGTGTCGGGTATGGACAATGCTGGCTCAAAAAATAGCTTTAAAGCAGCTGATTACGATGTACTTGTTGATTCGCCGATTGAAACAGGGATTAATAAGCTTCATAAATTTGAGGTAGACGGACGAGATTACGAATTAGTTATTTGGGGCGAAGGTAACTACGATGTTGACTTGATGCTAACTGACCTTAAAAAGCTGGTTAAAACAGGAAATATTATTTGGGACAATTACCCATATGAACGTTATGTGTTTATGATTCACGCCACATCGGGTGCTGGTGGTGCAACTGAGCATTTAAACTCAACTATAATCCAACGCCCTCGAGATAGGTTTGGCTCGCGAGATGATTACCTTGCTTTTATAAGCACCGCTGCTCATGAGTTTATTCATACTTGGAATGTTAAAGCATATAGACCAGAGGGTTTGATGCCTTACGACTACACAAATATGAACTTTGATAAATTGTTATGGATTGCGGAAGGGTCAACAAGTTATTTCGAAGATCATTTACTCGTGCGTTCAGGTATATCAACCACCGATGAATTTTTCAAAACCTTGACTAAAACAGTTAATCGTCACTTGGCTACGCCAGGGCGCGAAGTACAAAGCGCGAGTGAAACTAGCTTTGATAAATGGATTAATCAGGGGGGCGATCATGCACGAAATTATGGCACGAATATTTACTTAGAAGGTGCATTAATTTCGATGGCGTTAGATATAGATTTGCTTGAAAAGAGCCAAGGAAAACAAAGTTACCGTGATGTACATCGCGCTCTATATAATAGCTACAAAATGCCTCATGGGTTTACTGCCACTGATGTAAAAACAATTTTGCAAGATTTAACCGGTCGTGATTATAGTGATTGGTGGGCTAGCAATGTAGATAGCCCAGTTGCTATTGATTTTGATAAGTTGTTAGCAAAAGTAGGTTTAATTCACACCCGTCCAGCGGGGGCAAAGCCGCAAGCGAGTATTGATAGTTTTGCCAAGAATACGGGCGAGTTATTAACGCTTACTCATGTTCGTCGTGGTGGGGCTGCTTGGCAGGCTGGTTTAACGACAAATGATAAAATTGTTGCTATTGAAAAAAAGCACGTAGGTAAAGATTTAAAAGCAAGCTTAGAAACGTTTAAAGCAGGCGATACAGTTTCGATTGATTTTATACGTCGAGATGCATTGCAAACGACGACAATAACGCTAAGTGAAGGCTTTGATAAAGCGAAAAAGATAACAGCAAATGCTGATGCAACAGAACAACAAATGGCGTTGTTTAAAGCATGGATAGGTGTAGATCACCCACATAAGACTCAGTAACCAGAACTCTGGAGGTTAAGGGGGTGATTCGTGATTATTATCAATGTATTAGTACATCTCTTAACCCTAGTTCAGGTTAAATAATTAACTTGGTTTTTCAAATAGAAAGGAGCTCAGGCTCCTTTTTTGTTTGAAATGCTCTTGGTGTATTTCGTTTATAAACTCGCTGGTTGCTTTTTTATTATTAATATTGGCTATTAATTGTTGATACTTTCTTTTGAAAAAGGCTTTTTTCACCTGCTTTTCGCTTCTAACATGAATGTCACTCTCTTGTTCTGTAGATTGAATGACAGGAAAGGGCATAAGCGAATAACCACATACACCGGTTTCCCAAATATGCTGTAAATCACAATCAATAGGTCTGCCAAATTTTTCTGTTGCTGCCAGTAGCTGTTTCGCGCCATGATAACTTATTGCCGTAGCGCAGCACCCTGACATCAGCTTTTTGTGTACCACTAAAGAGTAGCCATCATCTAAAGTTTTTTGATAAGCAATGCGTCGCTTTCGCCCTTTATATGCACAAAGTTTAATTAATTGCCACTGCATTTCTAATTTATTAATACGGTTAATTGCCGCGTGTATATCGCTTGTTAAGTTAAAGTCATCTTCAAAAATTAATGCATAATCAAGCTTTTGATCAACAATTGCTTGCCATGCTTTGCGGTGACTTAAATAACAACCGATTTGCCCTCTACTTAATGGGTAATGGTAGTTTTTTTTATTTAAGGTTTCACAGTAATGCTTATTAATCTGGGCTTGTGACAAGGTCGCACCATCAATTGCATCTATTTTGGTGAAGGAAAGTTCGTGCTTGTTAAACTGCATTACGCTGTTTGCCAAGCGTTGCGGTGAACGCTCAAGGTTAATTAAAAAAATAGGGGGCATAAAACACATTCAACATAAGATAAGATTTTACAATATGTTAATGAGGGCATGTGACACATCTATGGCAAGTTTATGTCATATTAATTGCAATGAAGGTAAGTTTATTTCCTTTTGACGTTATATTATAACTATTAGTCGCAGAAAGATTGACCTGTTCAGTGATTGGCGCGTACCCTATTTATGACATAATAAAAAAGGATTGAAAAAATGCGTTTAAAACCTCTTATTGCACTGTGTGCTTTGGCATTTACTGGCACATCGTTTGCTGATGAAGGTATGTGGCAACCACATCAACTCCCAGAGCTTGAATCTGTATTAAAAGCGAAAGGGCTTGAGATTGATGCAAAATCAATTTCTAAATTAACCGAATTTCCAATGAATGCAGTTATAAGCTTAGGTGGATGTACTGCATCGTTCGTATCACCTAAAGGCTTAGTGGTAACTAATCATCACTGTGCTTATGGTTCTATTCAATACAACTCCACACCAGAGAACAATATTTTAGAAAATGGCTTTTTAGCTAAAAAAGCTTCTGATGACTTACCTGCAGCCCCAGGTTCGCGCGTCTATGTTACAGAAACCGTGACCAACGTGACTGATAAAGTCATTAAGGGTACTGAATCGCTTAGCGCAAAAGCTCGTTACGATGCACTTGAGAAAAACCAAAAGCAACTGGTAGCTGACTGTGAAGCGGATGATAATTACCGTTGTAATGTATATTCATTTCATGGTGGTTTAGAGTTTTACTTAATAAAATCATTAGAAATTAAAGACGTTCGTTTGGCCTATACTCCAGCAATGGGTGTAGGTAAATACGGTGGTGATATAGATAACTGGATGTGGCCGCGACATACTGGTGATTTTGCATTTTACCGCGCCTATGTTGGCAAAGACGGTAAACCGGCTGAATACAGTGAAGACAACGTGCCATTCGTGCCTGATTCATATCTGAGCGTCAGTGCAAAAGGCGTGCAAGAGGGTGATTTTGTCATGGTGACAGGCTACCCTGGGCGTACCAATCGCTATCGCATTGCTGCAGAAGTTGATTATGTATTTAATACCAGCTACCCAAAAGCCCGTATCCATAATACGAAGTATGTTTCATTAATTGAAGAAAATGCTGAAGATGGCAGCAAAGCGCGCATTGCTTATGAAAGTACTATCGCAGGGTATAACAATTATATTAAAAACTACGGCTCAATGATTGAAAGCTTTAATAAAGGCACGATGTACGAGCGTAAAAAGCAGTTTGAACAAGCGTTAACAAACTGGATAAACAACGACCGAAGATTAAAAAGGCAATACGGCAGCGTATTGGCTGAACTTTCGGCATTAGTTGAACAGTCACAACAGCATAACGAACGTGATCGTATGTTGGGATATGTACATCGTTCACAAATGATCAGCACAGCTCGTCGTTTATATCGTTTAGCATATGAAAAGCAAAAACCGAATAGTGAGCGTGAGTCTGGTTATCAAGAACGTGACTTACCAAGACTAGAAGCAGGCTTAAAGCGTATGACTCGTCGCTTTGATGAAGGTGTTGATAAAGCAATCTTACTGCACTTTTTAGAGCTGTATGCTGCACTGCCGAAACAAGAACGGTTTGCTGAAGTTGATCAAGCATTTGACTTGCAAAATGGCTTTGATAAAACAAAACATAAAGCACTACTCGATAGCATGTACGCGAAATCATCACTTAATGATGAAGACACTCGTTTAAAATTAGCTGAAAAGCCATTTGCGCAAATTAAGAAAAGTGATGACCCATTTATTCAGTATGCTGATGCCATCTTTAAGGTAATGAAAGCCCAAGAAGATAAAGACAAAGCACTTGCAGGCAAACTTCAAGCCGCACGTCCAAAGTTAATGGCAGCGATCATTGCATTTAATAAAGCGAAGAATAAACCTGTGTATGCTGATGCAAATAGTACGCTTCGCGTAACCTATGGCACAGTGGGTGGTTATTCTCCACAGGATGGGTTGGTTGCAACACCGTTTACGTCGCTTGAAGGATTACTTGCTAAAAATACCGATGTTGAACCGTTTAATGCTCCTCAAAATTTGCAAAAGCAAATTAAAGCTAAATTATATGGCGACTACACTGGCGGCATGAACACAGTACCTGTTAACTTTTTATCGAATGTTGATACTACCGGTGGTAACTCAGGATCGCCTACGCTAAATGGTAAAGCGGAACTTGTAGGTTTACTGTTTGATGGCGTATACGAGAGTATTATTGGTGACTGGGATTATAACCCTGCATTAAATCGCTCAATTCATGTTGATTCACGTTATATGTTGTGGGTAATGGATAAAGTTGATAACGCGCAAAACTTGCTAGACGAAATGAAGATCGTTAAGTAATAGCAAAAATATATTTTTATCCAAAAAGCGTTGATATTAATCAGCGCTTTTTTATTTATTTCAGTTTCTTATAAAAATCCTTCCTTATCCTATACAACTCATATTTTACATTTTTGTTCATTTATTAATAAAAATTGTTTTACTTTGGTTACTGGTATGTTAAAAAGTAACAGTTGCTTTTTTATTAATAGTTACAAAGTAACAAAAGGGTCGGCGGGCAAAAGCATTGTTTAAGCCATGTAATGTCTGCTGTAAATTCAAGGGGTACGTTAGTTGTTGTTTTACTAGCTCACTGGTTTATGAAAATAAAGAGATTATAAAAATGTCAAAACTAGTCATCGATACAGGAAAAAATCAGACTAAACGAACAAGGTTAAGCCTTGCAGTTACTTATGCGTTAATGGGTTTAAGCCCGCTATTTGTTTCATCTTTTGCATTGGCTGAAAATGACAGCGCTGCCAATGCGGATGAAGACATAGAGGTCATCGAAGTAAGCGGTATACGCGGTAGCATTAATAGCGCGCAAAACCTTAAGCGATTTGCTGATACAGTGAAAGATATTATTACCGCGTCTGATATTGGCGCACTGCCTGACAAATCGGTGACAGAAGCTTTACAACGTGTGCCTGGTGTAACAATTGAGCGATTCGCTTCTTCGGATGATCCTAAGCATTACGCAGATGAAGGAACAGGTGTTTTAGTACGTGGCCTAGACAGGGTCCGCTCAGAAGTAAATGGCCGTGATGCATTTAGTGCCAATGCAAGTGGGGGTCTAAGTTATGAGGACTTTCCTGCCGAGTTACTTGGTGCGGTTGAAGTGGTAAAAAACCAAACTGCTGACTTGATTTCGGGTGGTATCTCAGGCACGGTTAATTTGTTGACAAGAAAGCCTTTTGATTCTGATAAGCAACTTATTTCTGTTAATGCAAAAGCAAACTATGCTGATTTTAGAGAAGAAGTAACGCCGTCTTTCTCCGCTTTATTTTCTGACACGTGGGAAACTAATTCAGGTAAGTTTGGATTTTTAATTGCCGCTTCACAATCTGAGTATAAAACCCGCGGGGATGGTGTTGGTTTAGGTAACTTTCATTCACGAGGTGATGCTTTTATCCCAACGCTTGATCAATGGGGCGGCATCACAGGGGTAGACCCTTCTTCACCCGTAGATGGCCCAGCGCTTCCTAATCAGCCTGCCGGGAGTATCTGGCATGTGCCTGTTGCCATCCATATGAGCACAGCAGATAACGACCGTAAACGCCAAGGCTTAACCTCATCTTTACAGTGGGCAAACGATGACGAGACCATCGTTGCAACGGTTGAGCACATTCGATCTAAAGCATCTTTAGAATGGAATGAACGTCAAATAGGCCAGGCTGCACAGGGCTTCAAAGGGTTCATGGGATCATCTCAAAATTGGCAAGATGATGCTGCTAATGGTTATCCGCTTACGACGAGTGATAATTTTGTCACGTCGGGTATTGCTTTAGGTGTAAGCCCTGAAACCCCATTCTTTTACCGAAGTCGTTGGAACTACAATGAAAATACGGTCAATGACACCTCATTTAAATTGACTTTAAAGCCTGTTGATAGGCTGACAATCGACTTTGATTATCAAATGATAGACTCAGATAAGCACGTACAAAACTACAGCATGTCAGGTCAAACCCGTGGTAACCATGTACATGTAGTTTCACCATATTTTTTAGATATGCGCGGTAGCAGACCAACCGTTGAGTTTTTGAGTGACAATATTATGACTGCGGGTTGGTCACCTAATGAAGATTGGAATGGACCTGTACCTAATTTATTTTTAGGCAGTGGCATGGAGCAAGTGGAGCATAATACAGCTGAAGCAGATAGTTACAAAATTGATTTTAAATATGAATTAGATGGTAATGTCACTAGTATTAGTGCCGGTGCATATATGTCAGACAAAGATCTGACAGTTAGAGATACAGCTTACGAGGGCTGGTCTGCTATTGGGACACCTTGGGTGCAAGATGACCGTAATGCCGCAGCAGCAGTGAATCGTCCAGAACTATTTGAGCGTGTTGATTTTTCAGATTACTACAATGGTCAAGTGTTAGTTGGGAATGTAAATAACTTTCTATTTCCTAAGATGGACCTAGTAAAGAACTATGCAAACTCTCTTCGCCAAGGTTGTAAAGATGGGTGGCATAATGCAACTAACAGTGCAGCAAATAATGGTATGTGTACAGGTACCTATGTTCCTTATGAAGATAAACTTGACCGCGTAGAAGGCCCATTTGCTGCTCATAATATTAGTTCGAGTAATGAAAAGCGTACAGAGTTCTATGTGCGCACAGATTTCGATTTCGAGTTTAACGATATGCCCATTGTAGGTAACGTGGGTTTGCGTTACGTCAATTACAAGCTGCAATCGACAGGAGCAGTTGTGCAACCTGCAACGATTAAGCGAGGTGAAGAAGGGACTTCTTTAAACAATGTTATGCAGCAAGATGAATACAAGCGTTACTATGATCTTGCTAATGGTGAATCCACTTTAAGTACAGTAGATGGGACTGATTACAGTACAATTCTGCCAAGTTTAAATCTTAGTTTTGGTGTATCAGAAGACGTTGTTGTGCGTTTTGGCGCATCAAAAGCATTGTTTTACCCTAACTTGATGGATGCTAGAAATATTAGCATTATCAATTTAGATTATAATCGAAGATTACAAACACCGGGCGCTGATTATGATGAAACAAACAACCCTGTTGTGGGGATTGACGATATTGAAGTAACGGCACTGTCGGGTAACCCTAATATAGAGCCGGAAGAGTCTATTAATACAGATCTAACCACTGAATGGTACTTTGCAGAAGCAGGCTATGTCACTGTTGGTTTGTTCCATAAGAAATTAGACAATATTATTCGTAATAAAGCATTTAATATGGCGCGAACTTTTAATGGTGAGCAATACGATATTTCAGCCTATGGCCCAGCCAATACGGGTTCAGGAACAATTCAAGGTGCTGAATTTTCATACTCACAATTTTATGACATGCTGCCAGGTGCTTGGAGCGGTTTAGGCTTACAATTTAACTTTACCTTGATCGATCAGGATGGACTGGAAGATCCAAATGAAGTCTCAGCGGGTACATTGGCGTTTGATGAAAACGGTGATCCAATTTCTGATACTCGTAATACATTCCGTGTATTCAGTGGGCTGCCATTGCAAGGCTATTCTGATAAGAATATGAATTTAGTCGGGATGTATGAATACGACAAAATATCAATGCGTGTCGCTTACACATGGCGTTCAGAGTATTTACTTACCCTTCGTGAATCTGAAGAATATGTTCCAGCATATGCAGAGGCATCAGGCATGATGGATGCAAGCATTTACTACAGCATAAATGACCATTGGAAAGTGGGACTTGAAGCTAGTAACTTATTGGATACTGAAACCAAGACTCGATACCAAATGGATCAAGCGGGCACCAAAACTCAAGCTTTAAACTTTACAACAGACAGACGTTTTGCGTTAAGTGTTAGAGCAACCTTCTAATGGACTGTCCTTGTCAAGGCTGCTCGTTAGCTATTAGCAGTCCTGACAAGGTTTATTTCGTCAAATGGAATTGTGAGTAATATAAGGATAAAAATGTCTGAATTGAGCAAAGGTAGTGGCTGTATAAAGCAATTACAACAAACAGGTTGGGATATATTTAAAGAACAAGTTAGTTTACCTGTGGCTGTTATTAAACAAGATAATATTAAAAAAAATGCAAAATGGATGGCAGACTTTACTGCTAAACATAACATGTTGCTTGCCCCTCATGGTAAAACAACCATGTCAACAGAATTGTTTAAAATACAACTAGATGCAGGTGCATGGGGGATAACGTTAGCCACAGTTGCGCAAGTTATAAATGCATTTGAAGCCGGTATTACGCGTGTGATTATGGCAAATCAGTTGGTTGGTAAATTTCATTTTGAACAAATTGCAAAATGGTTAGAAAGTAGCAAGGTTGAGTTTTACTGTTTTGCAGACTCAATAGAAAACTTAACAGACATAGGTGAATTTTTTGCTGAGCGTAATTTGAGTGTTAATGTTTTATTAGAAGTGGGTATAAAAGGTGGGCGCTGTGGCTTGCGTTCAGCAAAAGATATATCAAGTTTAGTTGCTACCTGTGAGCAATATACCAGCCTAGAATTGATGGGAATTGCTTTTTATGAGGGCGTTATAGGCGGTGAAAACGCTGCACAGCAAGTGAAAGTTTTTGTTGATGAAGTAAACACTCTGGCAAAAAGACTGCAAGTTGAAAATCGCTATAACACAGATAAACCTATTATCACGGGAGCAGGTTCAGCATGGTACGACATTGTAGCGAAAACACTTTATGACAATTCATGCTCGGATAATTTTAACATCATACTTAGACCCGGTTGCTATCTTATCCATGACACTGGCATTTATCAAAAAGCGCAGCAGGCAATAATGGCGAGGAGTCAGGTAGCCTGTGATATCCCTGGCGATCTAGAAAATAGTTTAAGTATCTGGGCATATGTGTTGTCACTCCCTGAGCCTGGTCTTGCAATTATTGGTATGGGCAAACGTGATGTTGCTTTTGATGCAGGGCTTCCAACAGCGGAGCTTATTTACTCAGTGAAAACCAATCAATTACGTGCTGTAAACAGTGCATTTAAAGTTGAAAAGATAATGGATCAGCACTGCATGTTACGTTACTCAGACGATCAACCACTTCGAGTGGGCGATATGATGAGTTTTTCCACGTCTCATCCTTGTTTAACCTTCGATAAATGGCGTCAAATAGGTATTGTTGAAGATGAGTGGGTTATCACTAAGACCATTTCAACACAATTCTAGAAAGGTTTCTTATGGATATAATAAGTAAAATAAAGGAAGGCCTTGGACACTTCAGTCCAGCTGAAGATAAAGTGGCCAGATTAATTTTGTCTGAGTTGAATTTTTCAGCTACCGCATCAATCAGTGAACTAGCAGATAAGGCACAAGTCAGTCATGCCAGTATTACTCGCTTAGCTCGAAGCTTGGGCTGCGAAAACGTTCGTGATTTAAAATTTAGACTAACCCAATCCGCGGCCATTGGAGAGCGTTTTACTAATTCAGATATTATCGAAAAAAAGCAATTATCTCATGTATATACATCTATCCATGAAATTTTAGAATTAAATGCTGGCGCCATTGATGAAGCAATTGTTGAGCAAGCGAGTGATGCTATTTGTCATGCTAGGCATTGCTTAATTTTTGGTGTCGGTGGCGGCAGCAGTATGTTAGCCCAAGAATGCCAAAACCGCTTTTTTCGCCTTGATGTACTTTCTAATGCCTACAGTGACCCTATGATGATGCGTATGACTGCCTCAACAGTAAATAAGGGGGATGTGGTCATTTGTTTATCTTTAAGTGGCGTTTCACCCGATGTGATGGATGCTGCAAAAATAGCAAAAGAGTATGGGGCTGTGATTATTACTATTTGTCCTGATAGTGAGCTTTCAGCACTCGCTGATTTTCAATTGCCAATTAAAACACAGGAAAGCGATTATATTTTTAAACCAAGTGCCGCAAGGTACGTAATGATGGCAGCTTTGGATATTCTTTCAAGTGAGGTGGCGATGAGAAACCAGCGCCGCTCAAAAGAGAAATTACGTCGCTTGAAGATCCAACTTGATCAACATCGAGACAAAAATAGCGATATGCCACCTGCCGATAAGCGTTTTCCGATAGGGGATTAAGAACGTGCAAAACACATCAGCCGATTTAATTATTCAAGGAGCTCGGGTCTTTATTGATAAAGAAAGTCCAATAGAGCAGCTCGATGTTGCAATAAAGAACGATCTTATTTTAGCTATAGGCAAAAACCTAACTATAGACACGAGAAAAACGATTCCCGCACAAGGTTTGATTTTAGCGCCAGGGTTTATTGATGTTCATACCCATGATGATCTCGAAGTGCTAAGAAACCCAACAGTGCCAGCCAAGTTAAGTCAGGGTGTGACAACAGTCATTGCTGGCAATTGCGGCATAAGCGCAGTGCCAACAACGGCTATTAGCGCTGTGCGAGATCCTATTAACTTACTTGGTGGGCAAAGTGAATTTGTTTATCCTGATTTGCTGAGTTACAAAAAAGCTTTCGCAGAGGTAAAACCCAGTGTGAATTTGGCAATGTTAATAGGTCACATCAGTTTACGCGCACAAGTGATGGATAATTTAGAGCGAGAAGCAACCGTTGATGAAATAAATGAAATGAAAAGAGCGTTAGCTGTTGCTATGAAACAAGGCGCGCTCGGTTTAAGCACAGGGCTTGCTTATTACAATGCAAAAGAGGCCAGTCAGTGTGAAATTAATGAATTAGCTAAGGTTGTTACGCCATTTGATGGGCTTTATACCACTCATTTACGAAGTGAATTTCAGGGAATAATAAATGCTATGGATGAAGCATTTGCGACTGCTAAGCAGGCTAAATTACCTTTAGTTATTTCTCATATAAAATGCGCGGGACAAGAGAATTGGGGTCGTTCAAAAGAAGTGCTCGCTCACTTTGAACAGCAAAAGCAGCATCAGCATATAGGTTGCGATTGTTACCCATATTCTGCAAGTTCAAGTACCTTAGACCTAAAGCAAGTAAACGACGATACAGAAATTTTTATTACATGGTCTAAATCGTTTCCTGATATGGCACAGCAAAGCCTAAGTGATATTGCAAAGCAATGGCAAGTTTCGCAACTTGAAGCAGCTTCCCGTATACAGCCAGCAGGCGCTGTTTATCACTGCATGTTGGAGTCAGATGTGAAAACATTCCTAGGTTACGAGCACAGCATGATTGGCTCGGATGGTTTACCGTGTGATCCTCATCCACATCCAAGGTTGTGGGGGACATTTCCGCGCGTGTTGGGTCATTATTGTCGTGAAGAAAAATTGTTTTCATTAAATCTTGCTTTGCACAAAATGACAGCGCTGCCAGCTGAGCATTTTAAATTGTGTCAACGCGGCAAAATTGAGGTCGGATTTTTTGCTGATCTGGTGTTATTCGATCCAGAAAAAATTATAGATAATGCAAGTTATAGCAACCCCCAATTTAAAGCGAGTGGAATAGAGATGGTCTGGGTAAATGGGGCTTTAAGTTACCAATCAAGTGATAACTCAACTGAGTATTCAGGATTTGGACGAGCTGGACAGTTTTTGAATCGACATAACCATAGTTAATGAGGAACGTATGACAATAATAAGAATAGGTGCCGAAGGTGGGAAAGGAACGGGTGGCCAGCATTTACCTTTTTCACGGGCTGTAGAAGCGGGCGGGTGGCTTAAGGTATCAGGCCAAACACCGATGAAAGACGGTGAAATCGTAGAAGGAGGCATTGTACCTCAATCACGTTTAGCAATAGAGAACTGTATTGCAATTATGTCTGAAGCCGGTTACGGACTAGAGCATGTGACACATGTTTCTGTTGTGCTCACTGATGCCCGGTATTTTCAGTCTTTTAACAAGGTATTCGCTGAATTTTTTGGGGCACATCCACCTGCACGGATTTGTATGGTTGCAGATTTGGTTGTCGACTGCAAAGTCGAGGTTGATGTGACCTGTTACAAGATTAGCTAACACAGCCTGGGGAGAACGTATGTTTGCAAGTCAATCTTATTATCTGTTCGCATTTTTCATATACTTACTGGTCATGATTTTAATTAGCTGGTATGTATCGCGAAAGCAAAAGAATGCGAGTGATTATTTATTGGCTGGACGTAAAGTGCCCCTTTTTCTTACACTCGGTACGACCGTTGCAACTATGGTCGGCACAGGCTCCTCGATGGGGGCTGTAGGCTATGCATATGAAAATGGATGGGCTGGTGCTTTGTATGGTGTTGGCGGCGCTACGGGTATTTTACTACTAGCGTGGTTATTTGCACCTGCTCGAGAGCAAGTATTCTCAACAATGAGTGAAGAGCTTGCAAGCTACGTCGATAATCATAAAAGGGTCAAACAGATTTTAGCTGTTGTGATCTATTTGGCGAGCATAGGTTGGCTTGGCGCCCACCTTATTGGTGGTGGTATGTATTTGTCTTGGTTAACCGAGTTGAGCAATACGCAAGCTAAATTACTGATAGGGGTTGGTCTTGCTGTATTCATTATTTTAGGCGGTTACTCAGCAGTTATTTGGACTGACTCACTCCAAGCCATTATATTGTTTATAGGTTTTATACTAATGGCATACTTTTCAATACAGGCTATTGATGGCGTTAATTCATTAAAAAAGAGTGTTCTTATTGCTGAACAGGGATTATTTTCCTATAAAAATGTGGGTTTATTACCTGCAATATCGATGTTTCTGGCTGTATTAGTAGGGGTATTGGCTACACCGTCATTTCGTCAGCGAATTTATGCTGCAGATAGCGTTAAAACAATTCGTCGCTCTTTCATTCTATCAGGTATCTTATATTTATTTTTTGCATTCCTACCCGCTTTAATTGGAACCAGTGCCTACTTAATCGATAGTTCGTTAGATAATGCATCTTATGCATTTCCATACATTGCATTAAATGTTCTACCTGTTTACTTAGGTGGTTTTATTTTGTTGGCAGGTATATCGGCAACCTTGTCCAGCGCAAGTTCAGATGCAATCGCTGGGGTCAGTGTATTAATTCGTGATATCTATAACAGGGGCAATAATGTTGTACAAAACGAGGCAACACAATTGCTAGTTTCTCGGTTCGCTATGTTAGTGACGATTTTAATTGCCTTATTATTAGCTCTTTGGTCAAACGATATTGTTAGTTATATCACTAAAATGATTTCTATTTTAATGAGTGGTTTATGCGTGATGGGGGTTTTAGGGCGATTTTGGTCTAGTTACACATGGCAGGGAGCTCTTGCCACTCTACTTGGCGGAGCTTTTGCTGGTGTGCTAGTGGGGGCAAATAACCAGTGGTTGCAATTATTTGGTAATCCAATTATTCCTTCATGTGTTAGTGCATTGTTGTTAGGTATTGTAACAAGTTTGCTTACGCAACAGCATCAGATGCTTGATTTATCTAATAATAAAAGTGAGCAATCACAATGAAGAAAGCATTCCTAAGTAATATTAAAAGCATCGTTTTTTTTGGTGAGTGCATGGTGGAACATCGTGCTGATGCCGATACAAGCTTTGCCGGTGATACCTTCAATACTGCTTGGTATTTAGCACAATTGATTAAACATGACTCTATTCTCGCTATTTATTATGCAACAGCTATTGGTGATGATACTGCAAGTCACAAGTTGAGTGACTTACTAAAAAGCTCAGGCATAAAAACAAAATATATAGCGACTCGAACAGGTATGAATTTAGGGCAATACTGGATCAAAATTGACAACCGTGGTGAGCGCCAATTTGATTTTGACCGTTCTAAAAGCCCAGTTAAACAGTACGTTGAGCAACACCCTGCTTTATTGGAGGCTCTGGGAGAAAAAGAGTTTGATGCAATTTATCTTTCGGGGGTAAGCCTCGCAGTTTTATGTGATGCACAAAGAGAACTGTTGATTAGATCACTTATTCAATTCAAACAACGTGGCGGAGTAATTATCTTCGATAATAATTACCGTTCTGCATTATGGGGCGCCTTTGAAGCTAGAGGCTGGTTTAAAAAAATAATGGCCTTAGCAGAACTAGTCTTTTTAACCGATGAAGATGAATATAGCGTATATGGAACGACGAATGTAGATGAGATTATACAATGTCATTTTAGTCAACCCAACCACCCTGATACTTTAGTTATCCGATGTGGAAGTGCCCCATGTATTGTTGTAGATAAAGGAGGGGATAGTATATTGCGAATCTCACCAGAGGCACTTGTTAGTAGCAAAATTATCGACACAACAGCTGCAGGTGATGCTTTTGCGGCGGGATTTTTATCCGCTACTTTTAAAACAAAAGATTATGATGAGTCAGCCAAGTTTGCCCACCGCCTTGCTGCTAAGGTGATTCAATACCATGGTGCACTTATTCCTAAAAAAGTGCTCACAGACCTTATTGCTCGGGAAAGTTAAATGCGTTGTTACAAAGCTATATTCATTTTATTGAGTTTATTATTTTCAAGTCTGGCTTTTAGCTCGGTTCATCCTCATTCGGACTTACCTCTTATGCCTATGCCTAAATACATTTCTCAAAATGGCGCTGAGCTCAATCTCGGCTCAGCTTTTTCGGTGTATATCGAGGGGATGAGTAAATCACGACAAAACTTTCAGTTGCAGCGTCTGCAATTACATTTATCGCGAATAAATCAGGGGGCTGTAAAAATATCACCAGGGAATGAAGAGCTTGCCGATATCAAAATTAGCATACATCAACCAGAAACGACTTTAACTGTCCCTCAATTTGGTGAAGATGAAAGCTACACTATATTAATTAGTAACATCGGGGTGAACATACAGGCTATGAGTGTATTTGGTGCTCAGCATGCGCTGACTACATTAATACAACTTGCAAATACAGGGGAAGCTCGCAGAGAAAAAAAAGGCATCTCTTTGCCAATACTCAGTATTGAAGATGCACCTCGTTATGCTTGGCGTGGCTTATTAATAGACAGTGCGCGACATTTTTTATCACTGCAAACCATTAAACGTCAGCTAGATGGTATGGCCGCGGCAAAGCTTAATGTTTTCCACTGGCATCTAACGGACGATCAAGGCTGGAGAATTGAAAGTAAACAGTACCCACGTCTGACAACTGCAGCATCAGATGGCGATTATTACAGTCAACAAGAGATCAAAGAGGTTGTCGAGTATGCGAGTTTACTTGGAATAAGAGTTCTTCCTGAAATTGGCATGCCAGGCCACGCCAGTGCAATAGCGGTGGCTTATCCTAAATTAATGACCAAAAATAAGCACTATGAAATGGAGCGCCATTGGGGAGTTTTTAAACCTTTACTTGATATTGCAAATCCAGAAGTGTATGAGTTTATTGATACGCTGATTGGCGAAATGGTGACTTTATTTCCAGATCGCTTTTTTCATATCGGTGGCGATGAAGTTGACCCAGAACACTGGCTTGAGGATGCAAGAATTAACAACTTGATGCAACAAAACAAGTTGCAATCGGGGGCTGATTTACAAAGCTATTTTAATAGTAAAGTTCAGCCAATCATCGCTAAACATCAACGAGTAATGGTAGGCTGGGATGAAATATTTCATCCTCAACTACCTAACAACATTGTAGTGCAATCTTGGCGAGGGCACGATTCTTTAAACACTATTGCTAAAGCTGGCTACAAAGGGGTGTTGTCAACTGGGTTTTATATCGATCAACCACAATATACAGATTATCACTATCGTAATGACCCTCTTTTACTCCCCCCAACAATTGATTTTACACAACCTAAGAGGTTGGCAAAACAGTTTGTTATAGAACGATTAAAAGGCAAAGCTGTAAAAGGTGAGCTGCTGTTATTAGGTTCGCAACTATTGATTAAATTAAATAATAATCACCATCAACGAGCTGTACTTATAACCGAGTCATCTTCTACTCAACATCTATCAGCTAAACTAGATAGTTGGATGGGCCCACTGACTTTTGAATTTAACTTTATTAAAAATACAGGTTTTGTATTGATTGGTAATAGTCGCTACCCGATCACAATTGAGGATTCACTATCACCAGCCCCCGTAACTATTACGCAACCATTGTCAAAAACACAGGAAGCCTCAATTTTAGGGGCTGAGGCCACAATTTGGAGTGAAATGGTAACGGAAGATAATATTGATTTACGAATATGGCCGAGGCTATTTGCCATTGCTGAACGTCTTTGGTCGCAAGCGCGAGTAAACAATCCACAATCGATGTATGAGCGGTTAGAAAAAGTTAACGTTTTTGCAGATAAGGTTATTAACCTATCACATAACAAGCAGCAGCGGTCAGGATTTAAGGCGCTAATAAACAGCAAGCTTACAGAGCGCGAGCAAATAGGGACGTTAAATTTACTCAACACCATGGCACAACTACTTGAACCAAGTCACTATTACACTCGCCATCATATTAAATTTTTAAATGACAAATACCATCAAAATGCACCACTTGATTCTTATGTTGATTTTTTAGCAGTGGAAAGTGACCAAATACGTTATTTGAAACAGCAGGTAAATGCATTTATATCAGGCAATAAAAAAGCATCTGAAAACATATACAAACAACTTTTAACATGGGAGAGGGTATTAGCTCTTGAGCATGGCTTGCTGAGTAAAAGCGAGCAATTGAAACTATTACAACCGGTTTTTGAAAAGTTAACGCGGTTTATAGCACACTCTAAAACCGTACTTGAGGTGTGTAAAAGCAATAAGGCGGTTAAAGAAATAGAAGATGAGCTACTGACATTAACGTCTTTGTCAGATGAGCTTGTGATAGCCGGTATTTACCCAGTTCGAGATTTATATTTACACTGCGTTGCTGCGCAGGATAAGGAATAAAATGAAAGCGATAATTCTATCAAGTTTACTATTTAGTTGCGCCGCCAATGTAATGGCTGGTGAAGCAATACAGTCTAAAATTATGCATGTGTCAGAGGACTATATTAGTGACGGTTTATTCACACAGGGTATTGAAGGTCCAGCTGTTGATAAAAATGGTGTTTTATATGCCGTTAATTATAAACAACAGGGCACCATAGGTAGGGTTGTTGGCAAGAATAAAGTGGATACATTGCTTACCCTAGAAAATGGTTCGATTGGTAACGGTATTCGATTTGACGGCATGGGTAATATGTATATTGCTGATTATGTGAATCACAATATCCTCAAGGTGTCGGTTTCTGCCCTTACAAATGGGGGAGATGTGTCTGATTCTGTGCACGTATTTGCCCATGAGAACAGCATGAATCAACCTAATGATATTGCAATTATGGGTAATGGTATTTTATTTGCCAGCGATCCAAATTGGGCAAATAATACGGGCAACTTATGGCGAATAAATCAAGACGGTAAAGTAACGTTACTTGAATCAAATATGGGCACAACCAATGGCATTGAGGTTAGTCCTGATAACAAAACATTATATGTAAATGAAAGTGTGCAGCGAAATGTCTGGCGTTATGATTTAGATGAAGTTGGCAATGTATCTAACAAACAATTGCTAATCAATTTTTCTGACTTTGGTATGGATGGTATGCGCTCTGATAAACAAGGAAACCTTTATATTGCGCGCTATGGGGCAGGACAAATTGCGGTTGTTTCACCACAAGGAAAGTTAATCAATACCATTGAACTTAATGGGGAGTTTCCTACTAATGTAGCGTTTGGCGGCGAAAATGGCAGGGTTTTGTATATTACCATGCAAAAACGAGGCGCCATAGAGGCCGTTTCTTTAGCAACTACAGGTCGTAATTTTTAAATGTTGTTAAACCAAGATTAAACGACGAAACCCAAATCATCAGGAAAGTAAAACTGACTCTTTGGAGTATTACCTATAAAGGACATAGTATGCTCAGTTGTTCAAGAACTAGACGCGCTCAGAAAATTGATTATAATTTGACTTACACTTTAGGTTTATAAAGTAACCATAATTCGTAAGTCAGGATGGTAATGTCTAATAAAAATCAGCGTGATTTAGAAAAAGAAAATCTTCACTTAAGAGAGCAATTAGCAAAAGTCTCATTTGAAAGAGACAAATATAAAAAGCTATTTGAGGTCTCAGGTGATGCTTTATCAATCATCGATTTGAGCTCAGGGAAGTTTATTCAATGCAATGATTCAGCAATCAAGATGCATGGCGTTGAGAGTAAGAATAACTTCTTAAATTTATCCCCATCAGACATTTCACCACCTATACAACCATGTGGTAAATCTTCTGAAGAATTAGCTACTAGGTATGTCGAAAAAGCTCACTCTGATGGGCCACAGTTATTTCAATGGACGCACTCTAAAATTGATGGTACTGAGTTTCCTTGCCTAGTCTCTTTAAGTGCAGTGCAAATACAGGAAAAGAACTTAATACTGGCGATCGGAAGAGATATCTCTGATTTAATGGAAGTTAAAGATCAGTTAGAAGCTGCACGCACTAATATCAAGCACTACAAAGCGGCGTATCAAAAAGAAAAAATAAAATTTGAGAGTTTTGTAAACTTAGCACCTGTTGGTATTGCAGTGAACTCGTTAAAGGATGGCGCATTTCATTATGTGAACAATGAATTTAGCCACATAACAGGGTATACGGTCGATGAAATTAATGCCATTGATTATTGGCAAATCACTCCAGACAAATACAAAGAACAAGAAGAAAAGCAGCTGTTATCTTTAGTAGAGACCGGGCGGTATGGCCCTTATGAAAAGGAGTATATTAATAAAAGCGGGGTGACATTTCCTGTGCGCCTATCCGGTATTAAAGTTATGGATGAAAATGGCGATGATCTTATTTGGTCAGTGGTGCAAGATACATCAGAGCAAAAAAATACCGAGCAACAATTATTAAATGCAATTGAAAAAGCAGATTTATTGGCATTAAGAATTCAATTGGCCAATACATCTGCACAAATTGGTGTTTGGGAGTGGGATCTCATTACTGGCAAGCTATTTTGGGATGAGCTTATGCTCACACTCTATGGGTTGAAAAAAGAGCAGTTTAAAGAGTCTTATGATGATTGGGTTAAAGCTGTACACCCTGATGACATTGAGCTTGCGAATGCGCAGTTGAAAGATTCAATTGAAAAGGGTGCTCTCTACGAACCAGAGTTTAGGGTCGTACACCCAGACGGAAAAATAAGAACTTTGAAAGCGAGTGCGCGAGTTATACGCGATAAATGGGGCACTCCATTAAAAGTAATTGGTGTGAGTTATGATGTTACTGATAAAATACAAGCGATAGAAACGTCTGAAAATGCAAGAGTGGCAGCTGAGAACGCCTCTAAAATTAAAAGTGATTTTCTTGCGAATATGAGCCATGAAATACGTACACCAATGAACGCAATACTTGGTGGGCTGCAACTATTAGATAATGCAGAGTTATCTACAGACTTACGAAAAATATTAGTCAATGCCACCTCATCTGCTAAAAGCCTACTCACTATAATCAACGATATTCTGGACTATTCAAAAGTAGAATCTAACAAAATTGAAATAGAAAAAATGCCATTGTCTATTGTGGATATTCTAAATTCAGTAAAATATGATCTAGATGCATTGATAAGCAATCAACAAATCGATTTTAAAATTGACGTGAGTAAAAATTTTCATGATAACTGGCTAGGTGATCAGGTTCGAGTAAAGCAAATTATCCTAAATTTAGCTTCTAATGCGGTCAAGTTTACTAATCAAGGCTGTGTAAAAATAGCCGTTGATTGTATAGAACATAAAAGCCAACAAACAATCCTAATTAAAGTAGAAGATTCCGGTATAGGCATGAGTGAAGAGGCTCAAGGACGTATTTTTGAACGTTTTTCTCAAGCTGATACATCTACAACACGAGAATACGGAGGAACTGGGCTAGGCATGTCCATAACTATTAGTTTGGTTAAGTTGATGGGCGGAGAAATTGCAGTAAATAGTATCAAAGGTAGAGGGACCATAATCGACGTCACTTTGCCATTGGAGAAAACGCATGTTGCACCAAAAAAAGTAAAAGCTCAGTCGTGTACTCCACCTGCCTTAAGTGGGAAACGTATATTAATTGCAGAAGATAATAAGATAAATCAAATGCTAATTAAAACGATGTTGCAGGAAACAGAATCAAGTTTAGTTATTGTCGAAAATGGTATGTTGGCCGTAGATGCGTTTAAAAATCAGCCATTTGATTTGGTTTTAATGGATATACATATGCCGGTTATGGATGGTGTCGAAGCCCTGAAATCAATAAAAACGTTAAACAATTCAATCCCCATTATTGCCTTAACTGCAAATGTAATGGTTGAAGACGTCAGACAGTATCTTAAGCTTGGTTTCGACGCGCATGTGCCTAAACCTATTGAGTTATCAAGGTTGTATGGGACGCTACTAGAGTACGAATAACTCGAATATTAACAATGAAAATAAGTTTGCCTACCATGGATACAAATTGATTACTTATGGGGCTGTTCCCTTGGTGTTTGTAAAATCTTTGCTTTTTCATCATCAGATAAAATTATCCAATCAAATATTTCGTCATTTGAACGACCGCACCCAGTGCAGTGACCTTTTAATCGATGGCACTGACCAATACAGTCAGTCTTAAATTTAGCTGTGACAGGCTTTATATTTTTCATGTTAACTTATTTGTGTTGAAAGCCAGAATATCTGGCTTTCAATGACAATTGAGTCATTAGTTAGCTGCAACAGGTTTACCTATTTCTAATGACGTAGACCAAGGCTTAGAGCGAGATAAAGTTTTACCCGTATGGATTGAAATCACTGGTTTCGTTTCATCAAGCACAAAGGTTGTGCGAAGTGAATCAGCCGACTCTTTTTGTTGCTCATACCAGTTTTTAGTCGATAAGCACTGTCGAGTAAAATCAACTGCTTTTTGATGAAGTGCAACTGCTTCACTTTGCTCACTGTACTCATCTTGGCATCGGTATGTCATTGTATCTTTATCAAGAGCTGTGATTTGGCATTCATCACCCACTAAATTATATTTCGCAGTCCAGGTTTCCATATATTTTGTGTTAACGCGTGCACGTTTTAAGCCTTCAAAACGATTATCATAGGCAGACAGTAAACCGCTTATTTTTTCGCATGGTGTGAGGCTGTCAATTTGGGCTTGTTGCTCAGCAGTTAAGCTTGTACAGCCAGCTAAAACCATGGCGGTAAATATTGCAGACAAAGACTTTTTCATAGTGCGCTATCCTTTTGTAATAGCCGTTCCTGAATAATAGGCTAAAGGATACCTAAGGGCTTGAAAAAATGCTATTAAAGTAATGAAAATAAAATAGTGAAGCGTAGATAAAAAAGCTTTTTAAAATTGTAAACTTGAACGCTAATGCGGCGCACGATAAAACTAACATCTTAGCTCGTTATCATTTAGCTAACTAAGTAAGTAACGCGGCGCCGCGATTATTTTGTTCTAAATTAAATCAATAACAACCCTAAAAGCTCAACAGACATTTGAGTGATTACAGTTTAGTGTTTTGCACATTTTTAACTTTTACGCGCCCAGAACCATCAGCAACTAGCTTAAAGCTTTGCGCCTGATTAACATAAATACCACCAGATCCATCTGAAATTGTAACTGAGCCTGCTGTTTGTTCGACATCAATATTGCCAGAGCCATCATGAATCAAAACATCTGCGTTACTATTTGACAAGTCGATGCTGCCAGAGCCATCATGTATTTCAACCTTGCCTGTTATATTTGTTGCATCAATAGAGCCTGATCCATCTTCAATTGTCAACGGGCCAGAAATCATGTTTACCACTATTTTTCCTGATCCATCGTGAATAATTGTATCGGCGGTATTTTCAATTTCAATTGCACCAGAGCCATCGTTAATTTCTAGCATAAACGACGACGGTACAGAAACTGTTAAGTCGATACGTGTTTGGTTTTCATAATTGCTATTGGATTTATTATTACAATTATTAGCGATCAGTTGGGCTGTTTTAGCATTTTGCTCTAAAGATAGGCAGTAATTATTGTGCGGTTCATACTGATAAATTTCTGCTTTAACGGTAACTTCATCCGTGTCACTACCAATAATGTTTAAAAACCCTGAACCACTTTCTACAGCTAAAGTAGTGAGCTTTGATTGTGCTAAACTCAACTGTTTAGTTTCTTGTAATGTCATATCGTTATTCCAAGCCAAAGCTTGAGTAGACAGTAATCCTGCGATTATCAATGTAGCGTGTGAGAGTGTTTTTAACATTTTTATTCCTTTTTTATTTGGGCGATTTTTAAATTAGACGCATATAAATATAAAAAGGTTTAAAGCTTTTTTAAATAATGTTTATTAAGAAATTGCAACGGCCTTCTAAGAAGGCTAAAGCATGTGTAAGGGCAAGAAGCTAAGGTCAGCAGGCCTTAGTAAATAGGTTTAATAAACCAAAACACCGAATAATTTCAGCGTTTTGGTATATTTAAGTTTTACTTATGGCGACCTTGCAAACAGCCTACCACGTCTTTTAGCTCAAGGCCTTGGCGTTGTAGTAACACGATTAAGTGATATAACAAATCGGCAGATTCGTTAGTTAGCTCATCGTTATCGTGCTTCATCGCGGCAAGGGCGACTTCAACGCCTTCTTCACCAACTTTTTGGCAGCTGCGGCTTAAATCTTTGGCAAATAATGACGCTGTGTAGCTTTTCTCTGGGTCGTCGTTTTTACGCTCAACAATCACTTGCTCAAGTTGAGCTAAAAAGCTGAGACTTGGTTTTGCAGCATCGCCAAAACAGCTCTGTGTGCCTAAGTGACACGTTGGGCCAAGTGGGTTGGCAAGCACTAAAATTGAATCGTAATCGCAATCAGTATGCACCGAGACTACCTCTAAGTAATTCTCTGAGGTTTCACCTTTGGTCCATAAACGTTTTTTTGAACGCGAATAGAAGGTCACTTTTTGTTTCTCGAAGGTCACTTCAAGGGATTCTTGGTTCATAAAACCTTGCATCAAAATAACCCCAGTACGGGCATCTTGCACAATGGCGGGGATCAATTCGCTTTTAGCGAAATCCACTTGAGAGAGGTTTTCTTTTGTTAGTTGCATAGTCGCGCCGCCACTTGGTTATCTGTTAAATATTGTTTTAATTCGCCGATATTGATCACGTTTTTGTGAAAAACACTGGCTGCGAGTGCGCCATCAACCTGACTTTGTTGAAATACATCAACAAAGTCTTGCATGGTACCAGCACCACCTGAAGCAATTAGGGGGATATCACATAAAACACGCATTTTAGCTAACTGCTGGTTATCGTAGCCGTTACGAACGCCATCTTGGTTCATACAGTTAAGTACGATTTCGCCTGCACCTAAATCTTGCACGCGTTTAACCCATTCCTCAGTTTTGTATCGTGTGCGGCTTGATGCATTAGGATCGCCGGTGAGCTGATACACTAAGTATTCGCCGGTGACTTCATCATAAAAGCTATCGATGCCGACCACTACACATTGCTTACCAAATTCATCGTGTAACTCTTTGATAAGCTCAGGGCGTGCAATAGCAGGGCTGTTGATACTGATTTTATCTGCACCACGTTCAAGTACGCGTGCTGCATCAGCAACAGATTTTATACCACCGGCAACGCAAAAAGGAATATCAATATGGCGGGCGATGCTTTCAACCCAATTGACATCGAGTAAACGTTTTTCAACGCTTGCGCTAATTTCATAAAAAACCAGTTCATCTGCGCCTGCTTCACTGTATGCTTGTGCAAGAGTGAGAATATCACCAACAATTTCGTGGCCTTTAAATTTAACACCTTTGACGACTTGGCCGTCTTTTACGTCTAAGCATGGGATTATGCGTTTTGATAACATGCCAGCGCCTCCTCAACATTAAAAGCGCCATCAAGCAGTGACTTACCTAAAATAACGCCGCCCACACCCAGCTCTTTGAGCTTTTTAATGTCATCAAGTGAGCTTACGCCGCCTGATGCTTGTACTTTTATATCACTGTTGTGATTTGCTAAATCTTTATACAGTTCAAACGAAGGGCCCGTCATGGTGCCATCTTTACTGATGTCCGTGCATAGAAAATCAATCACGCCAAGGGCAACATAAAAGTCGATGAGTTCAAACAAACCAAACTCTGATTCACTTAACCAACCATGGGTAGCAGGCGCCCAACCGCTAGCTGTTTTATTTACATCAAGGGCAATCACAAAGTGTTTAGCACCAAATTTTTCAATCCAGCTTTTCACTTCATCACGCTTTTCAACCGCCATAGAGCCAATAACAACTTGGTTGGCACCAGCGTTTAGCCAATCACTGACATCTTGCTCAGTGCGAATACCGCCGCCAACTTGATAGGGTACGTTGATTGCTTTGGTGGCCGCTTGAATGTGTTGCCATTGTTTCTTACTTGGGTCGCGTGCGCCTTCTAAATCAACAAGGTGTAATTTACCTGCGCCGCTTTGTGCATATTCTTGTAATCGTGCGCCTAGCTCAAACGGGTAAAATTGTGCGGTATCGTATTTACCTTGATATAAACGCACGATTTGATTTTGTAATACATCTAATGCTGGAATAATCACGTTAAATTCTCTTTTAATTTTGTTTGCCAGCAGCCTACAGCTGCCAGTCTAAAAAGTTTTGTAATAATCGCGTGCCGACTTTTGCGCTACGCTCTGGGTGAAATTGCATCCCTGCGTAATTGTCGTTAGCGACAATGGCTGAAAACGTTTGCCCGTATTCGCCGCTAACCAGTGTCGCGTCATTTACGGTGTGAGCAAAACTATGCACAAAATACACTTGGTCGTTTACATCAAGGCCTTTTGTAAGGGCATGCTCGCGATTAAGCGTTAAGTTGTTCCAGCCCATATGGGGTGATGTTAAATTACCGACATCCAGCGCTTTAACTTGGCCAGGGATTTTACCTAAACATTGCACGTTACCTTCTTCAGTGCTGTCGCATAACAACTGCATGCCCAAACAAATGCCCATGATCGGACGCTGGTATTCATTAATTGCTTGTTGCCAGCCACCTTCAACTAAGCGTCTCATTGCGACAGAGGCATGGCCAACCCCCGGTAAAATAGCACGCTCAAAGTTTTTCAGTTGCTCGGGTGAGGTGATCACTTCTGGCGTTTCGCCAAGGCGTTCAAAGGCAAAACGTACTGAGTTTATATTGGCACAACCGGTATTGATGATGGCAATCATAAACACCCCTTAGAGCTGGCTGTTTGCTGGCTTGCATCAGCGGCAATCGCCATACGTAACGCGCGCGAGAATGCTTTAAATAAGCCTTCAACTTGGTGATGACAGTTACCGTCACTAACCGATAATATTAAACTAATTGCAGCGTTATCACTTAAGCTTTTAAAGAAGTGCTCAACCATTTGCACATCTAAGTCACCGGCCTTTTCACGGCTAAAGTTGGCATTTAATACAAATGATGCACGCCCTGATAAGTCAATTTGTGCCTCTGCTTTACATTCATCCATTGGCAATGCAAAACCATAACGAGCAATTTGCGATTTAGTACCTAGCGCTTCTTTTAACGCAAGGCCAAGGGCAATACCAATGTCTTCAACTAAATGGTGTTCATCGATATGTAAATCACCTTTAGCTTGAATATCGAGACCGATGTTAGCGTGAGTGCGAATTTGATCCAGCATGTGATCAAAAAAGCCAAGACCAGTGCTTATTTCGCCATTTTTACTTTGGTCTAAATTGAGTTTGACATCAATTTGCGTTTCTTTGGTATTACGCGTAACGCGGCCTTGGCGGTCGGCAGTGGTAAGCTTAGTTACAATCGCGTTCCAATCACCTTTATATAAAATGCCTTCGCAGCATAAGTTTTGCGCAAGGCCAATATCCGTTTGGCGGTCACCAATAACAAATGAACGAGCTAAATCGACTTTACCCGAGCGCATAAGCTCGGTAAGTAAGCCTGTTTTAGGCTTGCGGCAATCACAGTTTTGCTCGTCAAAATGCGGGCAGATTAGCACGTCGTCAAACTTAATCCCTTGGCTAGATAAAATATCCATCATTTTATCTTGAGCGATATCAAAATCAGCCGTTGGGAAGCTGTCTGTGCCTAGACCATCTTGGTTTGACACCATAACCAAACGGTAGCCCGCAGCTTGCAATTGCAGCAGGGCAGGGATCACATTCGGTAAGAACTCTAGCTTTTCAAGGCTATCGACTTGTTTGTCAGTAACAGGCTCTGAAATGATAGTGCCGTCACGGTCAATAAATAAATAAGGGTTACTCATGATACTTCCTGCTCTACTAAGTTGGTTGCTTGGCTTAGGTCATCTAACCATATTTTGACTTGTTCTAATTCTTGCTCATTACCGATTGAAATACGTAACCAATCGTTCTCACCGTATAAGGTAAATGCACGCATCACTAAGCCTTGATCAAGTGCGACATTAAAGCTGTTCTTATTGGCAAGCTTTAAGGTAACGAAGTTACCTTCACCACTTAGCACGTTCAATACCGCCGGTGAAGCGTTAAGCCACTGTTTTAGTTTTTCTTTTAAGGCATTTAAAATGCTCACTTGACGGCGCATTGAGGTAATTGCATCAGGGCTTAAGGCATTTGCTGCAATGCTTGCGACAACGGTTGATACTGGGTATGGCGCTATTACTTTACGAATCGGTAATAACACCGCTGCTTGTGCTAGGGTAAACCCTGTTCGCAAACCTGCCAATGCAAATGCTTTAGATAGCGTACGAAGCACAACAACATTTGCGTAGTCGTTGATTAGTTTACTGGCGCTTTGCTCTGGGCAAAACTCAATATAGGCTTCATCAACAATAACCAGTGCTTTACCTTCAAGGGCTGTAGCAATGGCTTTAATTTTATCAAGTGAGGTTAAGCTACCCGTTGGGTTATTAGGGTTACAAATAAACACTAACTTAGAATTAGCCACAGCGCTGACGATATCATCCACTGAGCCTTCAAGCAGTAGAGCTTGGCTTAAACCATTAATAGCGACATTATGCGTATCAGCAGTGACTTTATACATACCGTATGTGGGTAAAAATAACGCGATGCTGTCTTTGGCTGGTTCACAGTATGTGCGTACCAGTAACTCAATACCTTCATCTGCACCACGGGTCATTAATACTTGCTCGGTGCTAAGCTGTGTATACTCTGCATATCGGTTGATCACGCTAGCAGGCTGTGGATCTGGATAACGATGTAAATCATCAATACTAATATCAATGTTTTTCACATACGGGCTTTCGTTAGCATTAAGCCAAGTAGTACCTGTGAGTTTTTCACTTTTAGCTGAGCTATACGCTGCTAATGCATCAATATTAGCGGGTAATAAAGTATTATTACTCATAATTCAGTCCCTTTATTTATAGCTTCTAGACGTACCTTTACTGCATTTGCGTGGGCGTCGAGTCCTTCAGCATCAGCCAGTGGTAAAATGGCTTTTGATAAGTTTTTTAGGCCACTTTGGGTAATGGTTTGAACTGTATATGTGCGGAAAAAGTCGAGTAAGTTTAAGCTCGAATAGGTTGCACTATAGCCGTAAGTGGGTAATACGTGATTAGTTCCAGAGGCATAATCACCCGCTGACTCAGGGGTATAATCACCAACAAACACAGAGCCCGCATTTTTAACTTTAGCTAAATAAGGATTAGCATCGGCTAATTGCAAAATTAAATGTTCAGGGCCATATTGTGCTGAAACATCAAATGCTTGTTCAATTGATTCAACCAAAATTAGCGACGAGTTAGCCAATGCTTTTGCGGCGATATCTTGACGTGACAGTTTAGCAAGTTGACGCTCAATTGCTTGTTGGGTTCGCTCGATGGTTAATTCACTATTGCTCAGTAAAATAACTTGAGAGTCAGCCCCATGCTCAGCCTGTGATAATAAATCAGCGGCAATAAATTCAGGGTTCGCACGTTCATCGGCAATCACTAATACTTCAGAAGGCCCTGCTGGCATATCAATTGCCATACCGGGTATTGTTTGAGCTACTAATTGCTTAGCCATAGTGACAAAGCTATTACCTGGGCCAAAAATTTTATTCACTTTTGGCACAGAGCCAGTGCCATAAGCCATGGCGGCGATTGCACCGGCGCCGCCACTTTCGACGATTGTATTGATTCCGCATAATTTAGCCGCATATAAAATTGCTGGGTTGATTTGCTCATCGCCTTGCACCGGTGTTGCTAAAACCACTGTTTTAGCGCCACTTAATTGGGCTAGTACACCTTGCATGATCACTGAAGAAGGTAATGGTGCACTACCACCGGGTACATAGATACCCACCGCTTCAATTGCTTGATATTTAAGTTCGCATAACACACCAGGTTGTGTGGTTAACTGAATATCTTTTGGTAATTGGGCTTGGTGAAAGCGTTTAACATTTGCATAGGCTGTATCAATGGCATACCTAAGCTCAGGACTCAGTTGTTGAGCCGCATTATTTATTTCTTCAACAGGCACTAATAATCGTGGTGTTTGGCGATTATCGAATTCTTTTGCCATGTCGAGCAAGGCATCATCACCTTGCGCTTTTACATTTGCCATAATAGTTAGGCAAATTTCTTCTACTTTCGCACTCGCACTAACAGCAGGGCGCATTAGCGCCGCTGCTTGTGCGTCTGCGGATACCTCATTCCAGCGCAGCATTGAGTTACTCCATCATTTTTTCAATTGGCATCACGAGGATAGAGTTTGCGCCTAACGCTTTTAATTGCTCCATCGTTTCCCAAAATAATGTTTCGCTGCTGACCATGTGAAGTGCTACATATTCATCAGAACCTGCTAACGCAAGAAGTGTAGGTTGGCCTGTTCCAGGAAGCAGGTCGCAAATCTCATCAAGCTTATCTTTTGGTGCGTGTAGCATGATGTATTTGCTTTCTTTAGCTTGCTTAACACCGCGCAAGCGTGGCATAAGCTTTTCAATAAGAGCTAATTTGTCAGCGTCTTGCAGATCTTTATTTTGTATCAAGCACGCATTTGACTCTAAAATAGTGTCGCCTTGCATTAAGCCGTTTGCTTCAAGCGTTGCACCGGTAGATACTAAATCACAAATTGCATCTGCAAGTCCTGCACGTGGCGCTACTTCAACTGAACCAGTTAACATAACCGTACTTGCGTTAATTCCTTCACGTTTTAGGTATTGGGTGAGGATTTCAGGGTAAGTGGTGGCGATGCGTTTGCCTTCAAACCAGCTTTTATCTTGTGGGCCTAACTCTTGCGGCCATGCTAGGGCTAAACGACAAAAACCAAAATCAAGCTTGGCAAGTTTATTAACGTCACTTGGTACGCCTTGGCGCTCGCGTTCTGCTTGTACTTCTACTAAAACGTTTTCGCCCACGATACCTAAGTCACACACGCCGTCCATAACAAGACCTGGGATATCGTCATCGCGCACACGTAGTACGTCAATTGGCATGTTTGTAGAGTGTGCAATTAAGCGCTGCTCACGTAAATTAAGTTTAACACCTAATTGTTTAAGTAAGTCTTGGCAATCTTTAGAAAGGCGGCCACCTTTTTGAATGGCGATACGTAGACGGTTGCTGTTACTCATTATTCATTTTCCTTTAATTTAAAAACTAAAAACCCCGAGGGAACCTCAGGGCGAAAATGAATCTAATATGTTGATTCGCCAGAGGTTCCTTTTAGGAATAACCTCTCAGCGAAAGACCTGACAGGTTATTCCGATGAATGGTGGTGATGATGTACTGTTGTCAGGTTTAAGCGCATTTTATAAATCCTATAAACTTTCGTTTTTTGTAAGTCTAAATTTTACAAATAAGAAACAAAAGTTGTTAATCTGTTTAAGTAAATTTCATATATAGAAAAACATATTTTTATAAACACTGGCAAGTCTTTTTTGAATTAATTAAAGAATAAGGTATAACAGCCGATACTAACTGTATTGATAGGAGGTACGTATGGACATGATGATCCCTTTCCTTGGGAAGATATCTCGGTTAGATGTCGAGCACAAAGGTGCATTCTACATTGCTGGTTTAAAGGACTCTAAAATATCGCAAATAGAACTCGAAAAGCGAAAAAAAGCCGCTAACGAGCGAAAAAAAATGTTAGAAAAAAACCAGCCTAAAGAGCAGGGAGCTGCTGTGACAACGGATGAAGATGGTCAAAAGCACCTCGATACATGGGCTTAAACTTTTAAAATAGTAGGTAGCTCACAGAATGACTCTGCTATGTTTATAAAGTAAGTTAAAAATAATGTGATAGTAAGGTTTTATATGGAAAAGCCCAAGCTCCCAGAAAATGAAACAGCTAGATTAACAATGCTAAGGTCACTTAACCTTTTAGATACGCAACCAGAGGATAGTTTTGACCGCGTAACGCGGCTTGCACAGTATATCTTCAAAGTACCTATTGCCCTTGTTAGCTTAGTTGATGAGCATCGACAGTGGTTCAAGTCGTGCATTGGGCTTAACGTCAATGAAACATCACGAGATATATCATTTTGTGGCCATGCAATTTTAGCTAGCACGCCACTTATTGTAAATGACACGCACCAAGATCCTCGTTTTGCAGATAACCCATTGGTGGTGGGAGATCCTAAAATACGATTCTATGCAGGCCATCCAATCATTCTTTCGGATAGTGTTCATATAGGCACAGTATGTATAATAGATACTAAGCCACGTAATTTCTCCGCTAATGATATACAAGCATTAAAAGATTTAGCGCTTATCACACAACGCGAATTATCAATAATGCGCTTAGCAACGCGTGATGAGCTAACAGATATTCCAAATCGCAGAGGGTTTAAACTACTCGCTGAACGTTACCTCGATTTATGTGTTCGCCAACAAAGCAATGCAATCACAATATTCATCGATCTAGACTCTTTAAAATCAATCAATGACCATTTTGGACACCCTTGCGGCGATAAAGTACTTCGTACCTTTGCATCGATTATCGCCCGATCGTGTCGTAAATCGGATCTATATGGGCGCTTTGGTGGGGATGAATTTGTGATAATGTTGACACAAGTGACGCATAAACAATGTCAATTACTTATCTCTCGAATCGAAGAAGCGTTTGCTACTGAACCAACGTTGCAATCGTACACCGAAACACTCGGATTTTCATACGGTATAGCGGAGTTTGATCCTGCTGCTCCTGTTGAGCTCGAGCAATTATTAGAGACTGCGGACAGCAAAATGTACGTGTGTAAAATGGCAAAACGCAATGTAGTCTAATAGATGATTTAATCAATTGGAGTTTATATAAATATTTGTCTCATTGTTTGGCAAGCCTTAAGTTAGAGTCTGTCTACCTTTCAAGCTTGAATTTGCAGCAGTTTGTTTGGTATTTAGGCAAGGCAGCGCCTATCTGGTGTGGTATTGCCCATAAATAGGCGATAACGCAGCATCAGTGCCAAACAGGCGCTGCACTTCTGGTTCTGCCTAGGGGCGATTTACTCTTTGTTGCCTACATTGATTTAGCTAAAGGGCGTGAGCAGGACGCGCAAGCTTTGATCGGTTTTGACTTACTCCACTAGGTTACAAACCTCGCGCCGCGATTAAACCACCCTAGTTTGAATGAATTTTAATCCGCAAAGATAAACAGACCCTAATCTAAAATGCGTAATGGGTATCTTTTTGAGCAGAGTTTAACTTTGTTTTGTCCGCATGTTTTTCATAATTCAAACATACTTTGAGGTTATTCTGTTACTTAAGTTGTATTCGCTTGCTCTGTACACGTTGCTTTTGTAAAATCCGTCTATCATTTTTCGTCGAGCGGACGTTATTATCAAACAGCTCTTTAGTGCAACGGGTCCTTTAGCTTTATCTTTAGAGGGATACACACCGCGTCAACCTCAAATAGATATGGCTGTCGCTGTGAGTCAGGCATTAAAAAATCGTTCTCAATTAGTCGTCGAAGCGGGGACTGGTACCGGTAAAACTTATGCCTATTTAGCACCTGCATTAAAGTCTGAAGGTAAAACAATTATTTCGACGGGGACTAAGGCTTTACAAGAACAGCTCTACCATCGTGATTTACCCCAATTAGTTAAAGCCCTGAGTGCATCAAAAAAAACGGCCTTATTAAAGGGGCGCAGTAATTATCTGTGTTCTTATCGGCTCAATCAGCATGTTGCGCATGTGCCTACAGATGACTCAGATGTCATGCATCAATTGGCAATGGTGGCTAAGTTTGCAAGTGAGACTCATACAGGTGATTTAGCTGATTGTATTGGTATTGAAGAGGATGCCAAAGTTTTACCCTATGTTAGTTCAACAGCTGATAATTGCTTAGGCAAAGAATGCCCAGACTTCCAAGAGTGTTATATTCGTAAAGCCAGATTAAAGGCAATGGATGCCGATGTTGTGGTCGTTAATCACCATTTGTTTTTTGCAGATATGGCAGTTAAAGACACCGGGTTCGCAGAGCTTATTCCCACCGCAGATGCCTATATTTTTGATGAAGCACATCAATTAAGTGAGATTGCCAGTGATTACTTTGGCGAAAGTGTAAGTACAAAAAAATTAGTTGATTTAATCACTGATCTTCGTGCTATTTATCGTTCAGACATACCTGATATGCTGCAATTGGGAAAAACACTTAATAAATTAGAGACCAGTGTTGCTGATCTTCGATTACAATTTGGTGTGGACGGTAGCCGAGGCGATTGGCGCCAAATGCTTGCTGACAAAGATGTATGTGCAGCACTACACCGAGTTATTAGTGATTTAGATTTCCTATATCAAGTACTCAAACATTGTTTAGATCGAAGCGAAAAGATTGAGCATCCGTTTGAACGCACACTTGCTTTTAAAGGCCAGCTAGAGCGAGTTTTTGATATAAGTCAAACGGGTTACAGCTACTGGTATGAAACAACACGCCGATATTTAACAGTGCATGTAACACCGCTTAATGTGTCAGTGAAATTCGCGCAAATGATGAAAGATACAGGTGCAGGCTTTGTGTTTACCTCGGCCACTTTATCTGTTGATAATGAGTTGGATCATTTTAATGCAAGCTTAGGGCTCAAACCGGAACAAAGTATGATGGTTGATAGTCCGTTTGATTATCAGAATCAAGCTTTATTGTGCTTACCGCGTTACTTGCCAGAAACACATGCTGCAAATATGCCTCATGCAATTATTAAATTAACATTAGATTTGATAAAAGCAGCAAAAGGGCGATGCTTTGTGTTGTTCACCAGTTACAGAATGATGCATTTAGTTGCTGAGGGGTTGAGCACGCAAATTGATTACCCCATTTATATGCAAGGACAAATGTCTAAGCGAATAATCTTAGAAAAATTTACCCGACACGGCAATGCAGTGTTACTCGGTACCGCGTCGTTTTGGGAAGGCGTAGATGTTAGAGGTAGTACACTTAGTTGTGTTATTATTGATAAGCTTCCCTTTGCAGCACCTGACGACCCATTACTTCAAGCAAAAATGCAAGATGCTCAAATGCAAGGATACGATCCATTTGCTTATATTCAGCTTCCACAAGCGGTTATTGCGCTTAAGCAAGGTGTGGGGAGATTAATACGCGATAATCGCGATAAAGGCGTTTTAGTAATATGTGATAACCGTTTAGTTACTCGTCAATATGGGCAAGTATTTTTAAAAAGTTTACCGCCAATGCGCAGAACTCGAAGCATTGAACAAGCGAGCAAATTTTTAGAACAGATAAATTAGAGATTATAAATAATGAGTAAATCAACTAAAACAGCAGCCATCAATTTTCTAGCGCTCGATGCATCTACAGAGGCGCTTTCAATTGTATTAAATGTAAATGGTGATGTTTTTCATCATTTTGAAGAGTGTCCACAACAACATAGTCAAAAAATTCTGCCGCTTGTAGACTCATTATTAGCGAAAGCAAAGTGCAACCTTAAAGATATGGATGTTATTGGCTTTGGTCAAGGTCCAGGCAGTTTTACAGGGGTTCGTATCAGTGTCGCTATTGCTCAAGGCTTAGCATATGCTTGTAAATTACCACTTGTGGGCGTCTCAACACTGCAAATGATGGCACAACAAGCGTATCAGCAAACAGGCGCTACCCACGTTTTTAGTGCCATTGATGCGCGCATGGGGGAAATTTATTTTGCTGAATATGCATTAGGTGAAAACTCCACGATGGAACTCGTTGCAGAGGAACAAGTATTGAAACCTGAGCAATTAATGCTTCAAGGCAAGCAAGGGGTTGCAGTTGGTACAGGTTGGCAAACATACTCAGAAATATTGTCTGAATGCTCGCAAATAACCATTGATTCGACTATAACACTGCCAGATGCGTTATTTATGTCAGCCTCAGTTACGGGGAATTTTGAGTTAGGTAATACAGTTGAAGCAGCCCAGGCGCAACCTAAATATGTTAGAGACACAGTTACTTGGAAAAAGCTTCCTGGAAGAGAATAATAGTCAACAGACTCTGATGTTTTCTCATTACATCGACATTAGTTGTTTTTTGTAAAGCGTAGTTTAATTTATATACTTGCAAGGATGCACAATATGACACATAATTATTCAATGCGTATTAGTGAGAAACCGCTATGACTTTACCCATTGGCTCAGGTTTTTTTACAGGTGATATACCTGGCAAAATTACACCAAAACAGAATATAGCTAATAAACCACAAAGTTTATTAGAGAATTCTGCTACTCTCGATAAAAAGCCAGAGTTTGTAAAGTCTACTCAAGCCGGTATTGAACTTGCTCAACAGCTTCAATTTGCTAGTACCAAAGCTTCGGCTGATTATCAGCAAACCATCTACGATCAACCAACTCCTAAAGTAAGTAAAGCCATTTCTACCTACTCAGAGCTTGCAAATCTTGAGCGACGTGCCGAGGTACAAAATCTTATTGGTGTTGATATTTACGCCTAATTTAGATTCACTCATTGTGTGCTTGTCAAATTGAAAATCCCCAAAAACCTTGATCCCGATAACTTTTTTGTAATTAAATGGTTAATTAACGTTAATTTTTTGTGGTTGATTTGCTGTTTAAGGTTGTTAAATTCCCTGAAATAGGTATTGTAGTAAAAAAATAATAAGAATTTATCGTGCTGTTTTCCAAAGTATTTCATCAGTTTAATCAAAACGCAGTTAAGGTGTCATCAAACACTGTTATTTTGTCCTTACGTGAAGGATATATCGCGCTCATTCCATTTTTTATTGTCGCTTCTGTGATTACACTTCTAAACCAGTGGTTTAATTTAGCTGACAAAGGTGGTGAACATGAATATTTGAATGATTTTAATCAGCTAATATGGGCCCTTTTACCACTGATCACGCTTATCTCTTTTAGTTATTATTTATCAAAAAACTTACGACTGCATACAATCGCTGCTCCTGTTTTAGTTCTTACGTGCTTTTCAGTTAGTACGGGGTATATAACAGCACAGATGGAAAATGTATTGGTAAATAATCGTTCAGGTGTATTGTACTCAATCCTTATGCCTATTTTATGTTGTTATTTACTGAAGTACTTTTCTTCTTTTAGCGCCTTAAAAATTGTGGGTATTAGTACGATAAGCTTATTTTTAAGGAAGCACTTAAATTTAATATTTCCTTATTTACTCGTAAGTATTATCACACTAATGTTAATTCCTTTTATCACTAACTTAGGTGAGTTCTTCGTTGCTTACTTGATAAATTTAGATCAGAGCCCGTCAATATTAGATAAGCTCAGCTTACAAATGATTAGTGCCAACTTATTATGGTTTGTGGGTATCCATGGCGATAATGCTTACCATATCTTAACGCCGGTTACGTACACAGACTATGATGTATTTAATGGGTTAAGTAGTTACAATTTTTTTAGTACTTTTGTTTTATTAGGCGGAACAGGGTGTCTTTGGGGGCTTATTGTTGCATGTTTTATGATCAAAAATGCAGAGCATGAACGCAGTATAGCCCGTATCTCTATGCCCCTTGCCGTTTTTAATATCAGTGAGGTAATGATTTATGCACTGCCTATAGTCTTTAATCCATTTTTTTTAGTGCCATTCTTACTGACACCTATTCTAAATGGTGTAATTTCATATTCGCTGATTGACAGTGGTTTACTGATATTAAATACAAATGAACATATTCCATGGTTTACACCTGTTATTTTAAGCGGTTGGATGGTAACGCATAGTTGGACCGGGGTTGCCCTGCAACTTGGCTTGATTTTAATAAATGCGATTGTTTATTACCCGTTTGTTTTAGCCAATAAGCGTCATAATATTACAGGGAAGGCATTGGATATGCTGGTTAAACGTTATAGTGCAGGAGAAAGCATTGAAGGTCAGTCAGAGCAATCATTTGCACGTTCGCATTCGTTAAATCAACTAGAACAATACAGTTTAAAATCTGTAACTGATGCGCTTAATTCAGGTGCTCTATCCTTGTATTATCAACCTAAAATAGATCCAAAAACGCAAGACATTGTTGGTTTTGAAGCGTTACTAAGATTGATTCAGGCCGATGGTGTGGTGGTTGGACCTTGGTTTTTAGAAACCTTAGAACAACATAATTTGATGTACATTATTGATGATTTTGTGATTGATCAACTTGAAGTTGACTTAAGTAATTTTGCAGCTCAAGGTTTTAAGCCTAATATTAGTTTTAATATTTCGCCACAAAACTTGTTAGCAGGGGGCTATAAACGTGTCGTTAACGCGTTTGCTAGATACCCAAATCAGGTTGAAGTAGAGATACTCGAATCTAGTTACATAGAAGACTTTGAGGCAACTGTTAAGCTTGTTAATTTTTTAAATAAACATCATATAAAATGTGCGATGGATGATTTTGGCACGGGATATTCTTGTTTATCTGTTTTGTCTAGACTCAACGTTAACACCATAAAGTTAGACAGAAGTTTATTACCAGAAGGTGATAATAAGAAATCAGTCGTGTTATACCAACATTTAGCTAAGATATGCGAAGAGCTAGGCTTTAATGTTGTTGCTGAAGGAGTTGAAAGTCAAATGCATGAAGAGGTTGTTAAAAAAGCCCAGATACATTCTGCTCAAGGCTTTTTATATAACAAAGCATTGCCTTTTAATGTGGCAATGGCTTTGTTAAATCCTAAGAATTAATTTTTGTCGATGTAGTGAATAAGTTTATCAGCAATATCTGTATTATTCATCGAACCGGCGAAATCATTCGCTCCTTTGCCATAAGCAAATATTTGAACATCTACAGCGGTATGGCCGCCAGTAGTCCAGCCAGTAAAGCTTGCTTTGCTAATAATATCTTTTATTGCAAGGTTTAATGGCTTTACTCCCATTTTTTTGGCTTGCTCTAATTTGACTTTGTTCTCAGGGGTGAAGGCTATTTTAGTATTTTCTTCCCATACAGGCTGAAGATTTGAAGCGTCGAATAGTAATTTAGTGAGCTTACCTGCCGTTGCTTTAACACCTTTTATTACTTCGGTTTCCCACTTATACTGACCATGAGCACCCAATGTTAAGCCTCCGGTAGAATGGTCAGCTGTAACAACCAATAATGTGTCGGGGTTCTTATCAATATAAGCTTTAGCTAATTCGATTGATTTCGCAAAATCATCCATTTCTGCCATCGCACAAGCAATGTCGTTAGCGTGGCCACACCAATCAATTTGACTGCCTTCAATCATTACAAAAAAACCGTCACTTTTTGTATTATCGAGTAAATTTAAGGCTTTATTGGTCATTTTAGATAAGCGATTAGGGTTTTCATCAAGAGCAAAAGGCATACCAGATGGAGCATAAAGGCCAATTGCAGGTATTTGTTTGATATTTGCTAATTCACTGAAGTTGTCACTGTACTGGTAACCGGCCGCTTTAAATTCAGCAACCAAATCACGATCCTCACGAATAAAATATTGTGTGCCGCCACCGAGCATTAAGTCAACGGGCAGCTTCCCAGCAATTTTATTATCGATGTAGTCATTAGCAATTTCATCATAATTACGTCGAGATTCATTGTGGGCAGCAAAACTAGCCGGGGTGGCATGATTTATTTGTGACGTTGCAACGAGTGCCGTGATCATGCCTTTTTCTTTGGCTATTTCTAGCATGGTTTTTACAGGCTTTTTATTTGTATCAACCGCGATAGCTCCATTATAACTTTTATGACCAGAGCTCAGTGCAGTCGCACTTGCAGCGCTGTCTGTCACTACAGTATGGTCGTCTGGGTAAGTATGGGCCATCCCGGTTAATATTGAATCAAAAACTGTTTTTTCAATTTCTTTGGTCGTTGGATCATCTTTATAGTATCGGTATGCTGTTGTATAAGCAGGGCCCATACCATCACCAATCATATATATTATGTTTTTTGGAGTTTGTTCAGCATAAACTGCGCTTGAACACATTAACGCCAATAGGCTTAATTGTTTTTTCATTTTTGTACCCTGTCCATTATGTGTTGTTATTGTATACCTACTGTATTATAAATAAACGTCTTTTTCGGTGAATTGGCTTAATTTAAAGAGGAGTAACTTAGTGCAACCTTTTTCAATCCAAAGTGGCAAATTAGCCCTTCGTGGCCTAACATTTGGCGATGGGGATGAAGTCGTCATTGCATTGCATGGTTGGCTGGACAATTGTCACAGCTTTATTCCAATGCTTGAAGGCGTAAACTTGAACGAAAAATGGTATTGCATCGATTTTCCAGGACATGGTTTGTCGGATTGGCGCAGTGAAGACGCACATTACTATTTTGTAGACTACGTTGACGATGTTTATAATTTGATTAACCAAATTGGTGCAGAACAAGTCCATTTGGTTGGTCATTCTATGGGCGCTATGGTTGCTGGATTATTCGCAAGTTGTTTTGCAGAAAAGGTCAAGTCAGTAACTATGATAGAAGGGGTTGGTGTTATTACAACGCCAAGTGAAGATGTTGTAAAGCAGCTTAGACAAGCGATTCTAAAGCGTTATGAAGTTAAAGGCAGAACGCAACGTGTATATAAATCAAAGGAACAAGTATTTAAAGCGCGTGCGATGTCGAGTGACTTACCGCATACACTTATTGCTCTTTTAATGAACAGGAATCTGACAGCGACAAGTCAGGGGGTTATGTTAACAACGGATCCTAAGCTTAAAAATCACTCAGGTTTTAGATTTGATGAACAGCAATGTATAGCTGTTATAAGTAAAATAAATGTACCCTGTCAACTCATTATAGGTGATGATGGTTATTCCTTTGTTAGCGAGAATGTCGAGAAATATAAATTATATTTCAAAGGTTTAAATGTAATTTCAGTTAAAGGGGGGCATCATTGTCATATGCAAAGTGCGCAGCGGTGTTTAGTGCAAGTTCATGAGTTTATGCAGCAAAATGGTGCATGTTAATTGTATATCTGCCCCAAATGTGGGATTATTTACTCATTAGAGTATTTGCTCGATTGTTAAAGTGCCTTACATAGTTTAAGGTTTAATAAAAATAAATTATAAATAGAACAGGAGCTAAGAGTGGAAAAGATCTGGCTTAAGCGCTACCCAAAAGGTATGCCTGAAACTATCGACCCTGAACACTACAACTCGTTACTAGAAGTGTTTGAGAAAAGCTTCTCGGATTATAAAGATTTACCCGCATTTACTAATATGGGTAAAACACTAAGTTATAACGAAATGGACAGCGCAACAAAACGTGTTGCATCCTATATCCAAAATGATTTAGGGTTGAAAAAAGGTGCTAAGGTCGCGGTTATGATGCCGAACCTATTGCAAACACCAGTTACGATTTTGGGTATTTTACGTGCAGGTTGTGTTGTTGTTAACGTAAACCCACTTTACACTGTGCGAGAACTCGAACATCAGTTAAATGACTCTGAGTCTGAGGCAATCTTTATACTTGCAAACTTTGCAGATACCTTGGAAAAATCGCTATCAAAAACCAATGTAAAGCATATTGTCGTAACGCAAGTGGGCGATATGGTAGGTGGCCTTAAAAAGCACATTGTAAATTTAGTTGTGAAGCATATTAAAAAAATGGTTCCTGCTTACAGCTTACCAAACCCGATCAAGTTTTCAGAGGTTTTGAAGGGCGATGAAAGCCGCTATACCAAACCAGATGTGAACTTGAATGACTTAGCTTTCTTGCAGTACACCGGTGGAACAACCGGTGTATCTAAAGGGGCAATGCTAAGTCATGGCAATATGGTAGGAAACCTAGAGCAGGTTTCAGGGTGTTTAGACAACGTACTGGAGCGTGGCAAAGAAGTGGTTGTTACGGCTTTACCGCTTTATCATATCTTCGCTCTTACAGCTAACTGTTTAACGTTTATGAAATATGGTGGATTAAACTTACTGATCACCAACCCGCGTGATATGCCTGGTTTTGTGAAGGAGCTTAGCCAGCATAAATTTACAGCCATTACTGGTGTAAACACATTATTTAATGGTTTGCTAAATACACCGGGTTTTTCAGACTTAGATTTTAGTCATCTTAAAATGTCTTTAGGTGGCGGTATGGCTGTTCAGCGACCTGTTGCTGAAAAATGGCAAAAAGTAACACACTCTAAGCTAATGGAAGGCTATGGCCTAACCGAATGTGCACCACTTGTAACAATTAGCCCTTATGATTTAGATTCTTACAATGGGTCTATTGGATTACCTGCACCAAGTACTGAGCTAAAGCTTATTTTAGACAATGGTGAAGAAGCAGCTAAAGGTGAGCCAGGTGAGTTGTGGGTAAAAGGTCCTCAAGTTATGCTGGGTTATTATAACCGTCCTGATGCTACAGCAGAGTGCTTGAAAGATGGCTGGTTTGCTACAGGTGACATTGCGACCTATGATGATGAAGGCTTTTTCTACATAGTGGACCGCAAAAAAGATATGATTATCGTATCTGGCTTTAATGTTTTCCCAAATGAGATAGAAGAAGTCGTGGCAATGCATGATGGCGTACTTGAATGCGCTGCGATTGGTATTCCTCACGACGTTAGTGGTGAACAAGTTAAAGTTTTTATTGTTAAAAAAGACCCATCTTTAACTGAAAAAGATATAATAAAGCACTGTCGTGATAATTTAACTAATTACAAAGTTCCAAAACTCGTTGAGTTTAAGGATGAGCTGCCAAAAACAAATGTTGGCAAAATACTCAGAAGAGCTTTAAAAGATTAGCAACTATAAAAAAACCGGCAACTGCCGGTTTTTTTATTGTAGGAGCACAAGTGCAATACCAATTGATCCAAACACAAATTCAATTAAACACGTTTGTTGAGCAAATTCGCAACAAACCGTTACTGGCAATTGACACAGAGTTTATGCGCAGACGTACTTTGTACCCTGAAGTAGCGCTTATTCAAGTCTATGATGGTGAGCATTTAGCGCTTATTGATCCTCTATCCGAGTTATCATTATTTGATTTTTGGGAAATCTTGCGTGATGAAAGTGTATTAAAAATACTTCATTCACCATCAGAAGACATTGAAGTATTTCAAAAATACGCTGGGTTTGTTCCAGCCCCTTTATTTGATACTCAATTTGCACTGCAATTACTAGGTCATGGAAATTGTATGGGGTTTGCCCATATGGTTAAGTCATTACTTAATATTGACATTGATAAAAGTGAATCAAGAACTAACTGGTTGCAACGCCCACTAACAAATAGTCAGCTTGATTATGCAGCCGCTGATGTGTTTCATTTATTACCATGTTTTGACATTATCATTGAGCAAATCAATGCTGCAAATTATTTTGAGTTAGTGATAAATGAAAGTAACTTGGTTGCTCAAAAGCGTGCTTATCAAACTCCAGATGAGTTATTGTATAAAGATATTAAAAATGCATGGCAGTTAAAGCCTTCTGAACTAGTTGTTCTAAAAGAGCTTGCTGCGTGGCGAAAGAACAAAGCAATACGCAAAAATCTTGCACTAAATTTTGTGCTAAAAGAACATAACCTTGTTGAGATTGCTAAGCGTAAGCCAAGTAGCCTTAATGCTCTGCGCAATATCCCAGAAGTAGAGAATATTGAGGTTAATCGCTCAGGTGTAGAAGTTTTAAAATGCATAGAAAAAGCGAAAGTAGTGCCTGTGTCTGATTACCCTGAGCAATTAAAAAGATTAATCGACTTTCCTACGTATAAAAAAGCGGCAAAAGACATTAAACAAACAATTACTAAAGTTGCAAAAGAGCAGGGCATTCCTGAGGATGTCATGGCATCTAAAAAGCAGATTAATCAATTAATTAGTTGGAATTGGAAGCTCACACCTGAACAACGTAAAACCCATTTGAAGCCAGATTTACTTAATTCTTGGCGTTATGAGTATCTTAAAGGTGCCATCAAGGAATGGGATGTTTAAATAGACTGAGGAACTCGTTTTACATTAAACGAGTTCCATTAGTTCAGTTTAGTTTTGCATGGCTTTTAAGATTTTATCTAAGTTTGCTTTTGATTTAGCAACGCTTTGCAATGGACTCATACCCGCAGGAAACTCCTCTTGTTCTATTACCAACCATTTTGTGCCTCCATCGGTAATAAGAGAATTGATAATTTTTTTCCATGGATAGTTGTTTTCACCAAATATAGGGTTTAAGCCGTCATCTTTGTGGGTGCGTACTTTTAAATGAGCTGCATAGGTTCTGCCCGCGTATTTTTTTATAAAATAAACAGGTTCTTTACCTGCATAATGTAGCCAACCTATATCAAGTTGCAGTGGCAATTCATTAGGTGTATTGCTGGCTAATGCATCCCAATAAGTTTCATTATTAAATTGTTCAAACTCTTTGTTGTGATTATGAAAACCAATATACATATCATATTTTTGTGCAATCTCATTAAGTTCTTTTAGTTGTTTTACTAATGGCATTATACCTGTAGGATCCCATGCTCGCTCATCCCACGGCACGAACAAATTAGTTACGCCAAGTGTCTTATAAAATAATAAAGCCTCCATTAATTGGGTGTTTGAAAGTTTATCAAAACCTATATGTGCACTACTGGCAACTAAGTTTAAATCATTTAGTTTGTTTTTTAATGCTCCTGGGTTATCTGCATAGGGGCCAAAGTCACCAGCAAACTCAAGTCCTTCAAAGCCCATATCCGCAAGTGCTGTGACGGTTGCATTAAAATCAGCTTTTAAATCATCCTTAACTGACCACAATTGCACGCTTACCTTAGCTGACTCGAACGTACTTGCGTTACTTGTGAAAGGGAACATCACAAGCAGGAGCAAACTACACACAATAGAATTAATTAAGAAGGAATGAGAGGATTTAAACATAAGATTACACCTAAATATAAGCAGGGAATAAATCCCTGCTTGGACTGGGCTAAGAAAAAAGAGGACTCAGATTACAAATTAGTCGGTATAAGCATATTGGCTTAGACCAAGTTCATTTAACACGCTATCTAAGTGTTGCTTTGCTTCAGCTGAAGGACCTGGATAATCACCTGTAATAGGTACATTACCTAAGTAACCAATGTCTTTACATCCTTGTGGTGAGCAAAAATAGGCACCAAGAACCAGATTCTTTAAACGTAAAAAAGCATTGCCAATTCGCTGAAACTGCTCTGGCGTAGTGTCATCGAAATACGCAATATCATTCAATATTGCTGTTTGTTTTTCACGGCTTAGCGCAACAAACTTTGTTTTAAATCGCATAACCGATTCATCATCAATCCAAGCGAGGCCATGTAAAATAGTAACGCGATCTTTTTGTTGGCCGTTATAGGGTGAGCTGACCCACTCATCGATAACACTAGGAACATTTACCTCGGTTGCACTTGGGTTATCACCTTCTCTAGGTACAATATAATTCGCTAAAACAGCCACTAGTGATAGTTGTTCTTGCGTTAATGTAAGCGGCCAAGGTGATTCAGGTGGTATAACTAAATTAGGATCAGTGCCATAGCCTTTCGCAGTGATGGGCTTTATATCTAGAGTAGGCCAATGGCCTTTTGTACTAATCGTTTCTTCAAGCGCTTTACTGCAACCAGCTGAGAGCGACACTGCTGAGCCCGCAGCTAGTAATCCAAGCCATTTAAGGGATTCTCGGCGTGTCATTCCGGAAATATATTTGTAAGAGTCAACACGATCATCATTATGCATATCAAAGTACTCCTTGTTCTATTTGTTTGGAGATCCAAGTTGAGTTGCGCATGGCTAAAGTCATAATTGTTAGCGTACAGTTTTTGTGTGGGTTAGAAGCAAAAGTTCCTGCGTCCATTACAAATAAATTTTCACAATCCCAAGTTTGACCCCATTGATTAGTGACCGACTCTTTAGGTGAGCTGCCCATACGGGTTGTGCCCACTTCGTGAATTATTTCACCTCCTTTTGAAATTGCTTTTTCAGCAGGGGGTAATTTACCAACCTTAGCACCCATGTTTTCAAGGATTTGCTTTGCTGTTTTTAAACCATGCTCAATCTGTTTGAGCTCTCTATCAGACCATTTAAAATGAAATTTAGAAACTGGAATACCCCATTTATCTTTAGTATTTTCATCAATTTCCATGTAAGAGTCATCGTTTGGTAGCATTTCACCGCGCAGTGCTAGTCCTACATATGAACCATAAGCATCACGTACTTGCTGTTTAAGCTCTACACCAAGACCCCGTTTATCGCCTGAAACACCTGAACCTGGCTGGTTGAAACCACTGCTTATTTCAAAGTGATATCCTCTAGGAAAATCAAGTTCACCTTTTGCTTGAGCTTTATGGCCCCACCAAGGAATAAATAAATGGTTTCCTGTATGGCCGTCTTCATTATAACGAGGTCGACCTTTTAAAGCTGGGATTTGAGCACCTAACCACGCACCCGTTGAGTCCATCAAATTTTTACCGATTTGACCACTCGAGTTAGCAAGACCTTTAGGGTGCTTTTTGTGTTTTGAGTTCAGTAGAATACGCGCTGATTCGCAGGCACTTGCAGCAAGTATAACAATATCAGCATTTAGTGATTGTTCAGTCACTGACTTTTTATCAACATAAGTTACACCAGTCACTTTACCATCATCATTCACTGCAACAGACTTAACCATAGCATCCGTTATAATTTCTAAGTTACCAGTTGCTTTAGCCATTGGTAGTAGAGACGTGGTTGTTTGAAATGCAGCGCCAATAGAACACCCAGAGCCACAAGGTGTTGCATAAAAACACGCCAAGCGGTCATCTTTAGGACGCGTTAATACTGCTCTATGCATGGGGACTGCTGGGATCCCAAGCTTTTTCGCTGATGCTGCAATCAATAACTCAGGAATTCTGGGGGTTGGTGGTGGCTGCAATACACCAGGTGCTGATGGCGGCATATCATCAAGACCTGTGTTTGTACCACAAATACCCACTAACTCTTCAGTTTTGTCATACCATGGTGCTATATCTTCGTAGCTAAACGGCCAATCTGCACCGTTTCCGTCTTGGCTTTTTCCTTTAAAATCGTGCTCACTAAAACGCAACGAATAACGGCCCCAGTGGTTTGTTCGGCCACCAAGCATGCGTGCGCGCCACCAATAAAAGTCAGTCCCTTTGGCATTTGTATAGGGTTCATCAGGTACTTGCCAGCCGCCATCAACGGTTGCGTCATAAAAGCCAAAGTTTTTATCTTTATTACCAGCGCCCATTAACGGGGCTTCACTGTTACGACGAAACATCGGGCTTTCCGTTTTTGGGTCGTAATCACGACCTGCTTCAAGTAACAATACTTTGTGGCCTAACTTAGTTAATGTATACGCGGCCATTGCACCGCCGGCACCTGAGCCAACAACGAGTACTTTATGATTGAATTTTTTCATCGTTATAGCTCCTTAATTTTTATATTTTTGAACCAGACTTTGTCACCATGATCTTGCAGGCCTATATGGCCTTGTTTTGAGGTTGCAAAGTTAGACCATGTAGCAAATTTACTGTTTTTTACTAATGTGTTCCAAGGGCTGCTGCCTATAACCATACTGACGGTACTCACGCCGTTCTGCCAAACTTGCAGATGATTATCGAGCATTTTTATTCGTACAGTATTCCATTGCATTGCTGGTTTATGTGCAGCAGTCGGTGCTGAAAGTAAATCATAAATTGACCCCGCTAAATGCGAATCTATTTCGGTATCCGCATGGCGTTCATTATCAATAATTTGAATTTCTGGGGCGTGAGAGTAAATATAACTACCTAGCTCATCAGCAAGAACAAATATGCCGCTATTACCCACTTCACTAATTTTCCAATCAAGTTTTAGGTCAAAATTCTTATAGATTTTTTTTGTTAAAATGTCACCACCACCTTTAGTAAGCAGCATTGCGCCATCATCTATTTTCCATTTTGAGCTAAGTTCATCACTTTTAAAGTTACGCCAATGAGACATATCTTTGCCATTGAATAGTAATTGCCAGCCTGTGGCGCGTTCTTCTTTTGTTAATTTATTATCTTGAGTCTGTGCAATTACAGTGCTACTGAAAAGCAGTGCAAGTGACATAATCGAAATTGATTTAAGCATATGTTGCCCCTTATATTGTGTGCTATTTATTGCTATTAAACGCATTTCTTTACATTTTTTTGTTTTGTTATAAACAGGTGAAAACCAAAAAATACAACAATCAGTACAATTGGAAAGATTAATAGGTTCTCTAAAACAGCTTGCCCAGCAACGATTTCAATTTGTTCTACTGAGATATTGCTCGCTTGTGCATGTTGTTTGGCATCATCTATCCAATAACCTATCACTGGATTCCACAGACTCATTGCAAACATGCCAGCCCCGCCAATTAATGACATCCCTAATGCACCAGTTTTTGGTGTATATTCGGCAACACAGCCAATCATGGTCGGCCAAAAATACGTGACACCAATGGCGAATAGCGCTGCGGCAAAATAAATTGCACTTCCTTGAGCTTGGCTCATTAAAAAAATGCCGATTGTTGAAAATACCGCTGAGCCTAGAAGCACGCCAGATGGACTAAAGCGATGAACAATTGGACCTGCAAAATAACGACCCAGTGCCATAAGGCCAGTAATAAGCGCTAAAATGACCATTGGGGATGCGCCTGAAGACCCTAATATCTGTTCAATCCATTGCTGAGTGCCAAACTCTGTTACCGCAGTTATCGTCATACAAATGATTAAAAATATATACAAAGGTGAAACGAGGTTTCTCACGTTACTGCTGGTGGAGTTTTGCTGTGCATCAAATTTAGGAAATTGCGCTGTAAGCATCATCGCGCCATAAATAGCGGTAGGAATTAATATCAAAGCGACTTGCCATTGCCAGTTAAAACCTGATGCTGTCATTGCACTTGAAGCTAATGCGCCTATAACGATACCGCCGGGAAACCAAACATGGAATCGGTTCAACATCGTTGTTTTGTTATTTGGATACATTTGCGCAATAAGCGGATTACAGCCGGCTTCAACAGAGCCATTTGCAAAACCAATTAAAAAAGTTGAGATAAGTAAGGCCCAAAAACCATCTGCGGATATTGTTAGTAACAAGCCGAGTAAATGACAAGCAAACGCCAGTGCTACTAATTTTTTAGCTCCGATTGCGTTATAGATGATACCACCGAGCATAGTCGCTATCGGAAAACCCAAAAAGGCCATTGCATTGACCCAACCGAGTTGTGTATTCGTTAAGCCAAACTGCTCGCCAAGTTGCCCTAAAATACCAGCACGAATCGCAAACGTCATTGAGGTGACAATTAATGCGATACAGCATAAGCGAAAAATGAGGCTGTGATTATTATTGTTATTCATTGTGTTGTCCTATTTAGTTAATACCCAATATCCGTTTATTACGGTGGGGATTGGTATTCATTGCACTAAAATCATCAAACGCTTTGGTTGCAGGCGTTATTAAATGTTGTTCAATAAACGGTGCGCCTTCTTTAGCCCCTTGTTCAGAATCTTTAATACAACACTCCCATTCCAAAACAGCCCAGCCATCAAACCCATACTGCGTTAATTTGCTGAATATTGATTTAAAATCTATTTGACCATCACCGAGCGAGCGAAATCTCCCTGGTCGCTCTTGCCAATCTTGGTAGCCCCCATAAACACCACTGCGGCCATTTTGATTAAACTCTGCATCTTTCACGTGAAAAGCTTTGATCCGCTCATGATAAATATCTATAAATGCAAGGTAATCCAGCTGTTGCAATACTAGGTGGCTCGGATCATAGAGAATATTTACTCTTGGATGATTGCCTGTTGCAGCTAAAAAGCGCTCAAATGTAATGCCATCATGTAAGTCTTCACCTGGGTGTAACTCGTAGCAAACATCTACGCCCATTTCGTCAAAGTAATCAAGTATCGGTAGCCAGCGTTTAGCAAGTTCGTTAAAGCCTTCTTCAACTAGGCCTTGCGGTCGTTGCGGCCAAGGATAGAAAGTATGCCAAAGTAGCGCACCCGAAAATGTTACGTGGTTTTTAAGTCCTAAATTTTTACTTGCTTTGGCAGCAAACATTAATTGTTTAATCGCCCATTCAGTTCTCTTTTCTGGGTTACCACGCAACTGCTCTGGTGCAAAATTATCAAACATTTCATCATAAGCAGGATGCACAGCAACTAACTGTCCCTGTAAATGGGTTGATAACTCGCTGATTGTAAGCCCTGCTTGTTTAGCAATGCTAGTCACTTCATCGCAGTATTCTTGGCTTTGGGCTGCTTTTTCTAAATCGAATATCTCAGTATTTGATGTTGGCAGTTGAATTGCTTTATATCCAAGCTCTCCCGCCCATCGGCAAATATCTTTAAAATTATTAAATGGCGCTTCATTGCTTATGAATTGCGCTAAAAATATTGCTGGGCCTTTTATTTTTTTCATACTATCTCTATCCAATTTTAAATGTGTGCCATTTAGTCTCTTCTTTAGAAGCTGCTACTGCATTTTCAATAAATGCCATGCCTCTAATCGCATCTTTTATACCTGGTACATCGAACTCAACATTAGTTGCTGATTTCCCAGCTTTTTTGGCGTTTATTTGATTTGCAAAGTTGACGTATATATTGGCAAAAGCCTCGAGGTAACCTTCTGGGTGGCCTGCAGGTGCACGCAGTGCGTTTTGTGCTGCTTCACTTTTAAGCGCAACCCCTGCACGTAATAATGTTGTTGGTGCGTTATGACTTTTCAGCCATAAGCTGTTTGGCTCTATTTGGTTCCATTCTAAACTTGCTTTATCACCGTATATGCGAAGAGATAAATTATTTTCTTCACCAAGCGCTACTTGGCTCGCAAGTAACACGCCTTTACTATCGTTATTAAAGCGCAGCAAAACAGTGCCATCATCATCCAGTGTTCGCCCTGGCACAACCTGATTCAGATCAGCACAAAGTGCGTTAATTTCGAGGCCGCTAACATATTCTGCTAAATTAGCTGCATGAACGCCAATATCAGCAATACAACAACTTATTCCTGCTTGCTGTGGGTCTAAACGCCATTGGGCTTGTTTTACCTGTTCGTCTTCGGTTTGACTAAGCCAACCTTGCGAGTATTCAACAATGACTTTACGAATAGTGCCTATCTCGCCTTGGGATATACGATATTTCGCTTCTTTGATCATTGGGTAACCGGTATAGGTATGGGTTAATCCGTATAAACAATCACTGTTATCTAAACTTTGTTTTAAGCTCAATGCTTCATGGAGATTTAATGTGGCAGGCTTATCTGATAAAACGTGAAAACCACTTTCAATGGCTAATTTAGCGATAGGAAAATGAAGATGGTTGGGGGTTACAATAACCACAAAATCAATGCGTTCATCAACAGGTAGTTTTGCTTCTTCAATAAACATTTGTTGATAAGTGTCATAGCTTCTACTGGAATCGATCCCCAGCATGGCTGCTGTTTTTTTTGTCAGTTCAGGGTTAGAACTAAAAGAGCCCGCGACAAGACTGATCATTCCATCGAGTCTAGCTGCAATACGATGAATGCCACCAATAAATGCGCCTTCAGCGCCACCAACCATTCCCATTCGGATTTTTGTGTTATTCATCTAAAATACCACCTCAATAGTAATCTATTGAATTTAGTTAACATCATGTTATTAATAATAGAGAATGGTAATCATCAGGGGTAATAAAAATTCGGTTGACAATGCAACAAAATCGGCGTTTTATATATTAAGTTTTAAGTTGATTTTAGAGGTTTTGTGCGTTGGACATTCAGCAAATTATTGATAGAGCAGGTGTCAATCAATTAATATCAGCATTTGATATGTTGCCTGATATTTTGTTTTGGGTAAAAGACACTGAAAGTCGAGTTCTCTTTGCCAATCAGCATTTTATTGAACATCAGGGTTATAAAACGTTTGAGCAAATAGCGTTAAAAACTGATTATGACTTTTCACCAAAACATTTAGCGTTTCAATATGTAAATGATGATAAGCGAGTGATGTTGGGGGGAACTGTCACCGACAGGCTTGAATTAAACCACACATCAAATGGAGACTTGGCTTGGTTTTCAACTTCTAAAAAAGCTATTTATTTGGATCAAGAAATTGTCGGAACTTATGGCGTTACACGTCACCTTCAAAAGACCTCTAAAGCTTTGTCCCATGTTAGGGCAATAGAAGGGCCAGTAGATTATATTCGCGAACATTATTCACGCCCTATCAACATAGAACACTTAGCGGACCTTGCTCATTTATCTGTGAGTGCGTTAGAAAGGCGCTTTAAAAAACATTTAGCTAAAACACCAAATCAATTTATTAACGAAATACGTTTGGAAAATGCACGTAAATTATTAGTTGAAACACGCTTACCTATTTCGCAAATAGCTTACCAATGTGGCTTTGCAGAGCCTAGTTATTTTAGTAAACAATTTAGACGTTTATTTGGTGAAGTACCTTCACAAATGCGCGAAAACATTAATCGTTAGCGTAATGTCTAGCCAATTGAATAGCCCCTTGCTCTGGTGAATATTTAGCATTACAAAGGTAGCTTTGTATATTGCTGGACAAGCATGGGCTAATTTTATCTGCCACTCCACCGACTAGAGTGATATCTTTAAATCCGAGCCTTACTAAATGTTCGATGTAACGGGTTGTATAATCCGCTGCTTTTTGAATAATCGATTTCGCAATAGGGTCTTCACGCATAGTAAATACCAGCGGTGCGAAACGAGCGAAATAAGCTGGCTTTTCGTTCATTGCACGTTGAGTTAACAGGTGTGCATTAGCAAACTTTGTTTGAGCTAAAAATGCCTCAACTAATGGCGTACTTGGATAAAGGCCATCTAGCACTTCTAAAGTATGGCGAAAAAGAGCAAGGCCAATCCAGCTTCCGCTGGCACCATCGCTCAACAGTAGTCCGTGACCTCCAAGCTCTGTTACTTGATTATTTTGAATGACACCAGCACAAAAACCTGTACCAAGAATGATAATAGCGCCGTTGTTACTTCCGTGCGCACCAAGGCAGGCTATATGTAAATCTGTAGAAAAATTAAATTGTGCAAACGGATGTAACCATTTGGACATAGCTACTTTGGCGTTTTCAATGTTTGCTCCTGCAAGCCCGGCATAAGCATTGATAGAAGGCAGTACAGAGGCTGGTAAATTTGCTTCCTTGAGTGCTAGCATGGTCGCATCAACAATAGATTTTTGTGCTATTTCTACTGACGTTGCAATGTTTGCAGAGCTACTTTGTGCTTGCGCGAGTAAACCGCCTTTTTCGTTTTCGAGTCTGACACGGCATTTTGTTCCACCGCCATCAATACCTAAATAAAACTGTGGTTTTTTATCAATCATTCAATGCCTGCTTTTCAGTAGTATCTAAAATTTCACTTATCAATAATGGATTAATATACCCTTTACTGTTGAGTACGCTTGAGTGTGTATGAAGTGATACTAAATTGCCAACAGCTAGTTGCCATAATTTTCCTGCGTTTTTAGTAGTTACACCACCACCTATCACAATTTCAATTTGATTTTGAGCTTCCTCAATAAGTTGTTCTAATTGATAAAGGTTATGCAGTATAGGCTGGTTTGCATTCCAATGATTTCCATTAGTTAGCACGCGGTCAATACCTAAATCAATTAGTTGCTTTATAGCTTGTTGTTTATCATTAATACAATCAAATGCGCGATGAAATGTTGTTTTTAAACCGTTCTTTTGTGCGCATAACACAAGCTTTTGGGTTGTGTTTATGTCTATTTCTGATTTAGATATTGCACCAAATACTACACCGGTTGCCCCTAAATCTGCTGCACGTGTTATTTCACGAATCATCTTATTTAAAATTTTGTTATTGGCAACAAACGTGTTTGCAACAGGTCGTATCATTACGAGAAGCTCACCGTGTGCTGGTATTTGTTGCGCACACAGTTTGATCGCAGTACTGTCTGGTGACAATCCATCAAGGTGCATAGAGCTGCACAACTCAACTCTATTTGCTCCTGCGATAAATGCACTATTAAGATTAATAGGGAGCGTTAATAGGTTGTCGGAATTCAAACAAATTTCTAAATTTTTACCTGTCACTACATTTCCTAAAATAAATTATTTAGTTGCCATATATTATTTACCACTTAGTCAGACATCAAAAATAAACTATAAATCTCTTTTTAATTAATGATTTATATGTATTTTTATTGAGTGTTAATGTTCCTGTACTAATAAATAAACTCAGTTTTTACGGTTTAAGACTATAAACCAATTCAAATTGAAATAGATATTAAAATATACTAAACGCCGATTTTGTAGCATTGTTAACCGAATTTCTATTATCGCTTTTAATTGTAAAACCCTATTCTGGAATTGTGATTTAACAACAATTTAACCTTGAACTTAATTATTTGGTTTTTAGGTTTAACTAATTGTTTGACCTTATGAAGGCTTACACAGCACAAGAACACACACAGTGAATGGAGATAAACATGAACAATAATAATAGTTTAGGATCGCCAAACCTTGCTCGGCGGTTTCGAAAGTCAGCATTAATGTTAGCGATAATTGCAAGCTCGAGTAATGCATTGGCGCAAAATGAAAATAACGAACAGGATGATGACATAGAAGTTATAGAGGTGCGAGGGATTCGCTCTTCAATGGCAGAGAATCTAGCGATTAAACGTCTTTCAAATTCAATTGTTGATGCTATAACGGCTGAGGATATTGGCAAATTTCCCGATAAAAATGTAGCAGACTCCTTGCAGCGTGTACCCGGTGTTGTGATCTCTAGAAGTGGTGGCGAAGGGGAAAATGTGAGTATTAGAGGGCTTTCATCTGATTTAACACTTACCCAGTTAAATGGTAATTTCATCGCGTCGTCTCCGGGCTCTCCATCACGTTCCTTTAGTTATTCCTTATTGCCATCAACCATGGTTAAGTCTGTTGAAGTGTTTAAATCATCGGAAGCTCGCTTAGATGAAGGGGGAGTGGGTGGTACTGTCATTCTAAATAGCCGAACACCTTTAGACATGGAAGCTAACTCTGGTGTATTGAATGTTGAGTATACTTACGCTGATGTTACAAAAGAATATGAACCCAACTTTAGTGGTGTTTACTCTTGGAAGAATGAAGATGAAAATCTGGGTTTTTTACTTGGATATACTAATCAAGAGCGTACAAACAGATCGCTTACAGGCAATATGTCAGGCGGCGGTGGGTGGCGCTGGGCAACGGGCAGTGATTTGCCTGCAACGGATACTAATGGCAACGAAATAACGGATAGCACTAGACGTTTTGATGCATTGGAAGATGCATATGGCAACACATACGATGGTGTTTGGGCACCACAAGTTGCTGGTGTTGGAATTACGCAAGAGGCCCGCGAGCGAGTTGGAATTCAAGCAACTTTTCAATGGCGTCCATCAGATAATTTAGAACTTACCTTTAATCACTTCCATTTCGAACTGGGGCAGGATCGCACGACATCTCAATTGATGATCCCAGAATGGAAATACAACCCCGATTACTTAACAGGTGTTTTACTCGATGAAACCGGCACTATTGTAACAGGAATGGACTTTACAAGCGGGGCAGGTGGCAGTGAGGGAAATTTAGAATTTCCTTGGATTATAGGAAGCTATACAAAAGAAAAAGACACCTCTGATACCTATGATTTTGCATTTGAATATGCGGGCGACCTGTTTGACTTAAGCGGTAAATTTGGTCGAACAGAAGCGAGTGGAGGGCCTTCTGAGTCATTTAATGCAGCGTATAAAAGTGGACAGCCAGCAAGCCGAAGTGATTCAGGTGTTAATGAAAATGCCGCATCGTTTGCAGGTTGGCGTTTAGGTGAGCGTGTATCACTTTATGCCGATCCTGCTCTACTAGCAAATTTACAAGCTGGCGTTGCAGGGGACCCCGATCCGGGCTCAACAGGCTCAAGCTTTATTGTTAGCGACTTAGTTGAAGACTATGCGCAATTAGATTTAGATTACCACATAGCTTATGGCATCGTAGATACAATTCGCGTGGGTGTTAAGCATCGAAAAGCAAGTTTGCACCGTGAAACCAATAATACATTCTTTATTACGCAAGAAGGCGCAAACCGTATTGCGAGTGGAGATTTAGACCCATTTAGCCAAGGTGCGATTGACGAAGTTGCTTACCAATGGATTGGTGGAATGCCAAGCCTACAAGACGTACTTAATGCAGAATCAGAGCAAAACATTGCAGGTGGCATTGAAGTTAATACGATGCCAAGTATTAACTGGCAAAAGTACCGCGATCTAGTTACTAGTGAATACGCTAAGTATACTAGGCGAGAGCCAGATTTTGTGTTTGATATAGAGGAAGAAATCACAGCGGCTTATTTACAAGCTGATTTTTCGTTTGGTGATTTCCGAGGAAATGTGGGTGTTCGTTATGTTGAAACACAAACCCAAATTATGTCGTCAGATAAGATTAATTATTTTTTAGATGATATTAACGACGTAACTGGCGAAGACATCTTAGGCGATGAACGTTTAGTTGATGTAGAAACAATGACCACGCGTAGCGTAAAAGATGAACGTTTTCTGCCCAGTTTAAACCTAGTTTGGGAAGCCAATGATTCGTTCGTTGTTAGAGCTGCTGCAGCGAAAACAATGTCACGAGCACCATTTAATGATTTAGGTGCGCCAGAGCAACTTACTTTCATATCGCAAGAGTGGGCTGATGATCGCCTTGAGTTCAGAGGTAACCCCGTGGATCAAGGATGGAGTGGTTCAGGTGGTAATAAAGCGCTTGAACCATTTGAATCAGTGCAATTAGATTTATCGGCTGAATATTACTACGGAGTTGGCTCCGCAGTGGGTATCGCTATATTTAATAAAGATGTCGATAATTTTATAGTGCCTTTAATTATTACCTCAGAGCGCCCATTTGAAGGCTTTACAAATCCATTTACGGATGAAGAAATTGTCTCGTCCGGCAATATTACTGTTTCCCCATTTACGACAACCGCCAATGGTACAAATGCAACGTCACGCGGTGTTGAAGTGTTTGCCCAACATTCATTTGAAAATGGTTTTGGTATCAATGCTAACTATACATTAAATGATACGAACCAAGCCGATGTTAGTGTGGATGGCGAGAAAGTTGGTGAGTCTGCACTTGTTGGTAGCGCAGACGATCAATTTAATTTTTCAGCGTACTTTGAAAATCAAGACTACAGCGTTAGAGCGTCTTACAACCGTCGAGGAAAAATGGCATTAGGCCTTGCAGATGGCTTAACGGTTTCACAAGAACCTTATCAGCAAGTCGATTTGAACGCATCTTATAACATTATAGAAAATCTAATTCTGTCGGTATCGGTGATTAACTTAACTAAAGAAGAATCGCGAACTTATTATGGCGACGATAGTAAAGACCGCCTTCGCAGCAGTAGTTATAGCGGACGAAGATATTATGCTGGCATAACTTATCGTTTTTAAAACCATATAAATAAGTACGTATTTACACACTGAGCAAGATTAATTGCCTACGCCATAAAAATAACGACTTGGGCAAGCTAGTGTGTAACCGATACCTGAACTTTAAGGCATTATTATGAATAAATTAAAAATTTTTAAGCATCTGAGCACAGGAATTCTCACTGCTGGGCTTGTTAGTGGCTGTGGAGGAGGAAGTAACGACCCTCAAAAAGAGGATGTTCCTGTTACACCTGATGTAACCTATGCTGAAATTGCTGGCTCAGTTGTAAAAGGTGTGATTGCAAACGCAGATATATCAGTAAGCGCATTAAATGGCACTGAGCTAACAATCAGTGGCACTCAATTTACAGACAATGAAGGCAAGTTTTTTGTTGAGTTAGCATCAGCCCCAGGTTTTGGAATTAACACTACAGTTAAGCTAAATGTTGTAACAAGCGAGAGCTCGACAATGTTATGCGATGCTTTGCAGTGTGGTGAGGCAGACTTTACACAGTTAACAGCAGAAGGAGCAATTGCAGGAAACACCTTTACCACATTAGGTCAATTATCTGTTGATTATGGTAATACAAACAATGGTGAAGAGGATGCAATACTCCAAGCTAATGCACTTACCACACTCGCAACGCAATTATTAGAGCAACAAATAAATGATGGTAAGAATGTATCAACACCAGAGTTGATGGTATTAGCCCAAAGTCAGGTGTCTGATCTTTTATTAAGATTGTTAGGGTGGAACACAAGCAATAGTAATGTATTTACGACCCCTGTTATTGGCGCAGATAAACTTGAAAGCTTTATCGTGGGTGAAAACTGCGAAGAAAATGACTCTGGTGAGCAGGTTTGTTCAATTGAATATGCTGATGAAAAAACCATTAAGTTGTCTTTACTTAATGCATCGTTTGCTCAATTTAATGACACCCAAACATTAAAAACAGTTTTAGATTCTGCCCAGCAGAATATTCAGTTGGCACTCGCAGAGGATAGCGTTGCTTTAGAGACGCTTCGTCAAACAGCCTTTGATGCTATCAGTATTCATCCGTTAACAGAGCAACTTGGATTATCGGCTGATGCCATTGTAGATGTATCACTGTCATTATTTGATGAAGCCGTATCAACGGGACCATTACAAGAGGTGACAACTCAAGAGAATTTAACGGGGGCTGTTTATACAGCACGAAATGCAATAAGTGATGCAGAGGATGCAGCAAAAGCATTTGATTCGAATATTGACACTAAATGGCTTGATCACAATGATTGGCTAGGCGCACCAACTGAAGAGTCGCCTTCGTGGATACAGGTTGATTTTCCAAGCCCTCATGCAGTGAGCAGTCTGTTTATTACAAGCGCTAATGATGCTCCTGAGCGAGACCCAGAAAACTTCACAATCTTAGGATCGAATGATGATGGAGAAACATGGTCAAACCTTGCCAGCTTTGTCGGTGCATCATTTGATGAGCGTCTCATGCGACAAGAGTTCAGCTTTACTAATGCCCAAAAATATAAAAGCTATCGTATCAATATAACAAAGAACAAAAATAATGACGGCTTAGTGCAGTTGTCAGACATTCAAATGGTTGGGCCGGTGTTTACTAGTGTTGATCATACCAATGTAATGAATGGTGTTGCTACGGCTAGGTACAGCATTGGCGATGCAGAAAACCAAGATAAGGCATTTGATAACGACCCATCGACAAAATGGCTCGATCATAATGATTGGCAAGGAGCACCAACCGAAGCGGATCCATCATGGATACAAATGGATTTTGACAGTGCTGTTGCTGTAGATACATTAGCAATAACAAGTGCAAATGATGCGCCAGAGCGCGATCCAGAAAACTTTACATTATTTGCTTCAAATGATGGCGGAACAACTTGGCAGAAACTTGCAAATTGGGTAGGTGAATCATTTGATGAACGAGCGCAAAGAAGAACCTTCACATTTCAAAATCAATTAGCATTTACAAGCTATCGATTAGAAATAAGTAAAAATAAGAATAATGATGGGTTGTTGCAAATAGCAAATATCGACTTAATCGGCCCTGTGCAGCCAGGTTTAGATCACAGCAAAGCGGATGGCGTAAAGTATAGTGCGCGCTATAGTATTAGCGACAGTGAAAGTGCAGCTCAAGCCTTTGATAATGACGTGAATACAAAATGGCTTGACCACAACGATTGGCAAGGTGCACCTACTGATGAAGACCCTGCTTGGATTCAAATCCAGTTACCACAGGCAAAAGCAGTGAATGCATTATCAATAACCAGTGCTGGCGATGCACCAGAGCGTGACCCAGAATCATTTAGTATTATGGGCTCTAATAATGCTGAAGATTGGGTTAATTTAGCTTCGTGGGTTGGTGAAACATTTGAACAGCGTTATGAACAAAAAAACCTAACATTTAGTAATACCTTAGCTTATAGCTATTATCGTTTGTCAGTAAGCAAAAATGCTAATAATGATGGCTTAGTACAAATTGCTGAAATCGCCACGGTTGGCCCTGATTATGCCTACACAGATTTAAGTCGCTTACCTGATGCTAGTTACAGTGCTCGCTATAGTATTGGCGATGGTGAAAGTGCTGATAAAGCGTTTGATGGTGATGTGAATACAAAATGGCTTGATCATAATGATTGGCAAGGTGCACCGACTGCTGACGACCCTTCATGGATCCAAGTAGATTTTACTCAAAAACAAGTTGTTAGCGGTTTAGCTATTACAAGTGCAAATGATGCGCCAGAGCGCGACCCTGAAAACTTTAGTTTACTGGGCTCAAATGATGGTGGACAAACATGGGAAGAAATTGCTGCTTTTGTAGGAGAAAGCTGGGATACCCGTTTTGAACGCCGTACCTTTGATTTCAGTAATGGTTTTGGCTATTTAAGCTATCGTTTGAATATCAGTAAAAACGCAAACAATGATGGACTCGTCCAAATCGCAGAAATTGAGTTACTAGGGTTAGAGCAGTAATTTTAACAGACCAAAGGTCAGAGCTTATTCTGGCCTTTTTTATTATTGATGAAAAGCTAGGTTAAAGAATGAATACTAAACGAACATTTTTAAAACAATCAATTACAGCTTTACTCGCGTTCGGTGCCTCAACACTAACGAATAAAAGTCTGGCAAATATGCCGCAGATAGCCGCCAATATCAACAAGACAAAAATACGCAATATGCCCATTGTTGTGTCAACTTGGCAACATGGTTTAGCTGCAAATCAAGCCGCTTGGCAAGTGCTTATTCATAAAGGCAAAGCTATAGATGCAGTTGAAGCAGGTGTTAAGATCCCTGAAGCCGACCCAGATGTGATGACGGTTGGCTATGGCGGATACCCCGATCGAGAAGGTAACGTTACACTAGATGCATGTATTATGGATGAAAATCAAAACTGTGGTTCAGTGGCCTATCTTCAAAATATTAAACACCCAATTTCAGTTGCTAGATTAGTGATGGATAAAACACCGCATGTTATGTTGGTTGGTGAAGGCGCGCTGCAGTTTGCTAAAACACAGGGATTTGTAGAGGAGAATTTACTCACAGCAAAAGCAAAGAAAGCGTGGCAAGATTGGCTGGTGGAATCTAAATACGCACCTGTTATCAACATTGAAAACCACGACACAATAGGTATGTTAGCACTTGATAGCTATGGTGACTTATCAGGAGCATGTACCACCAGTGGTGCAGCTTTTAAAATGGCAGGGCGAGTAGGTGATTCACCTATAATTGGGGCAGGGCTATATGTAGATAATGAAATAGGCGCAGCAACAGCAACAGGAATGGGCGAATTGATGATGAAAACGGTGGGGTGTCACCTTGTAGTCGAAATGATGCGCCAAGGAATGTCGCCAACAGATGCATGCAAGGCAGCTGTTGAACGTATTGCAAGTAAGTTAGGTAATTATAAGCAATTTCAGGTGGGGTTTTTAGCATTAAATAAAGCGGGAGACTATGGCTCATATTGCATTCAACCAGGCTTTAATTATGCGGTTAAATCAAAAAAAGAAGATACATTGAATAATGCCAGTAGCTTGGTTTAGCCCGAGTAATAAATAATTTAATAGCCGAGCTAAACTCTACCTTTAAAGGGTCTAATCGTATAAGTTAAGGTGCATTTCGTTGTGATGGAGAGTTTTTAAAGTCGCCGACCATCTCATTTGGATTAACCTCTTGTTTATATTGGTGTGTTGCTGATGCCCACCACATTAACTGGTTAAATGTGCGGTTGTAATAGTTCATCCATGCGCTTTCCTCATCAGTATTTGTATGAGTACCATCCTCTTTAAACACGTCTTGTGCTTTAGGAATATGAATCATTGCAGAGACCGATAAACAACCAAGTTCAGCTAAATACGTACGCATACCAACCGCTGCGCGCATACCGCCCCATTGCCCCGCGGAATAAGTAACGATAGCGCTCGGCTTGTAGGCAAATGAAGAACTTGCAAAATGATTTAAAAGGTTAGCAAGAGCAGGACTCATTGAATGATTGTACTCAGGACTTACCATAATATAGCCATCAGCTGTGGCAATTTTTTCTGCAAGGGTGTTGAGTGGCTCGGGTGCTTTACCTTTAGCATAGGCAAATTGCGGTTTAAACACGGGGTCTAACGGGTAATCCAATGGATCAATTAATTCAAATTGATGTCTAGGGTAACTATTTTGTAAAAAACGAAGGCATGACTTTGCAACGCGCAACCCTAAACGAGCAGGTCTTGGTGGCGTACTGTCGCGCACAGTGCCTAAAAAAATAAGAAACTTCATCCATTTTCTCCTGAACGATATTTTCAGTTTATTAAAAATCGCCATTTATTGTTTGGGTATACAGCTTAAGTGATAGTGAAAAAATTACCTTAATAAAAAAATGCTTAAATCCGAGCTTAACGGATTAGTAAGTATATGGGTAATTATATAAAGTGTATTTTAATTTTGGCCAGTGAAGTCATCAAGTAAGCAATAGAATAACGTCAATTTTGGCTAATTGAGTGGCTTATCATACTAAAATTTCCCAGCTCAACATATATTACGCGGTTGTAAAAAAAGTTAGTAAACACGTTAGCTAGCAAACTCAACTGATATAATATAACATTGCTAAACTGTATCAATTAAAGAGCTATAAAATGAATAAGAAACTGCCCGTCACAGTTTTGTCTGGCTTTCTTGGGGCTGGTAAAACCACAGTGCTAAGCCATATCTTACATAACCGAGAAAATTTAAAAGTGGCCGTTATCGTAAATGATATGAGTGACATCAACATCGATGCCGCTGTTATTAAAAACGAGGTATCGCTCAATCATCATAATGAAAAACTGGTTCAAATGAGTAACGGCTGTATCTGCTGTACCTTGAGAGAAGATCTATTGATAGAAGTAACAAAGCTTGCTAATCAAGGGCTATTTGATTATTTAGTTATTGAGTCCACGGGTATTTCAGAGCCTCTACCTGTTGCAGAAACTTTTACATTTGCTGATGAAAATAATATCTCTTTATCAGATGTAGCAATATTAGACTCGATGGTGACAGTTGTTGATGCAGTCAACTTTTTGCATGATTATCAGCAAGCACAATTGTTACACGATGTTGGCGAGTCCTTAGGCGAAGAAGATGAGCGCAGTATTACGGATTTACTTGTCGATCAAGTTGAATTTGCTGATATTATTTTGATCAGTAAGACTGATTTAGTAAGCACTAAGCAAATTTCTCAACTAACCGCTATCTTAAAAGCCTTAAATACACAGGCTAAGATTATTCCTATATCGGCTGGAAACGTTGCTATAGAAGAGATATTGAATACCGGACTATTTGACTTTGATAAGGCACAACAAGCACCTGGCTGGTTAAAAGAAATGCGTGGTGAGCATATCCCAGAGACGCAAGAGTATGGAATAAGCAGCTTTAATTATGTTGCACATAAGCCTTTTGACCCTAATAAATTTTATAAATTTCTTCACACTACTGAACAATATGGCAAATTGCTTCGCTCAAAAGGTTATTTTTGGCTAGCAACACGCCCTGATTTTTGTGGGCAGTGGAATCAAGCGGGGGGTATTGCTGATTACGGTTTTGCTGGCATGTTTTATAAAGCCCTTGCAAAAGCTCATTGGCCGACAGATAAAGAAACACTTGCTGAGATAAATGAAAAATGGCAAGAGCCATTTGGCGATATGCGCCAAGAGTTGGTGTTCATAGGGCAATCATTAGATAAAGAAGCGATGAAAAATGCACTCGATGCGTGCCTTTTAGACGATGATATTTTGCACAAAGGTAAAGAGCACTGGGCATCGTTAAATGACCCATTTCCAGTGTGGGAGGAAAGTGTATGAATTCCCTTGCAGCAGTTAAAGTAGCTGAGAAACAATTAGCGAGTCGTGCGGCTGTAGGTACTGAGCCCAGTATATTTGCAGCTATTTACCAACCTGAGGTAAATATTGTTATTTGGCAAAGGCAACTTGCAAAGACGCTTTGTGCGGCAGTCGATGAGTTAATAAATAGCAAGCAATTAAAACCACTTGAAATAGCCGTTGCACCTGAGAATACGTACGATGAGCTTACTCGCATTTTAGGTAATTCTGAGGCGGTATCAATTTTGAGTAAAGATATTGCGTTGCAAGTTGACATGTTTTGTTGCTTGTTTGATTTAAAACGAGCTGGTTTGCGATTAACCATGCTAGATAAAGCAATGTGCCCACGCTTTCACGTTGATAAAATACCGTGTAGGTTAGTTTCAACCTATCAAGGTGTTGCTACTGAGTGGCTTGCACATGAGCATGTTGATCGTGCCAAATTAGGCGCTGGCAATAATGGTCTGACAGATGAAGAGTCGGGGTTATTTAACAAACCTGAACAAGTACAAAAGTTAACGAAAGGTGATGTTGCACTATTAAAAGGAGAAAATTGGCAAGATACAGAGGGAGCCGGCTTAGTTCATCGTTCTCCGGCGGTTACACGCAACAGCCAGCGTGTTTTATTAACGTTGGATTTTATGTAGATCCAAAGAGCTTGCACAGTATGACAACAAAAAGGGCGCAATAAAGCGCCCTTAAATTCATAGATGATTTTATAAAAAGCTACTTTTTCTCTTCATCTGGCAGCGTGACATTAAGTTCTAGCACTGCTAAGTCATCTTCATTTTGGTCGAATTGAACTTGCACTGCATCTGTATTCACATTGACATACTTGCGTATAACATCAAGGATGTCTTGTTTTAACTGTGGTAAGTAATCCGGTGTACCACGCTGTGAGCGCTCGTGCGCAACAATAATCTGCAATCGCTCTTTTGCCAATGATGCGGTGTTTTTCTTTTCTGAGCGGAAGTAGTCAAGTAAAGACACATTAACCTCCAAATATCCGTTTAAATAACCCTTTTTTCTCTACATCTAAGAAGCGAAAATCGACGGTTTCACCTAATAATCGCTCAATCGCATCTGCATATGCAAGGCCTGCGTCAGATTCAGAGTCTAAAATTACCGGTTGACCTGAGTTTGATGCGCTCAACACAGCTTGCGACTCAGGTATTACACCCAGTAATGGGATAGAAAGAATGTCTTGCACATCTTCAACTGAAAGCATTTCACCCTTCTCAACACGCTCAGGGTTGTAGCGAGTAAGTAAAAGGTGCTCTTTAATATTTTCAAGCCCTTCTTCAGCACGTTTTGATTTACTGTGTAGAATGCCTAAAATACGGTCTGAATCTCGAACAGATGACACTTCTGGGTTTGTTGTGACGATTGCTTCATCAGCGAAATACATTGCCATCATTGCACCTGCTTCAATACCTGCAGGTGAATCACACACAATATAGTCAAAATCTTTTTTCAGCTCGTTAAGCACGCGCTCAACACCATCACGTGTTAGCGCATCTTTATCGCGAGTTTGTGAAGCGGGTAGTAAAAATAATTTCTCTACACGCTTGTCTTTTATAAGTGCTTGGTTAAGATTTGCATCACCATTGATTACATTTACAAAATCATAAACTACTCGGCGTTCACAACCCATGATTAAATCAAGATTACGTAAGCCAATATCAAAATCGATAATAACTGTTTTATAGCCTTTAAGTGCTAAGCCTGTGCCAATTGCAGCACTTGATGTAGTTTTACCTACACCACCTTTACCAGATGTAACGACAATTACTTTTGCCATAAGATTTATCCTTTAACCAAAGCTGAAATTTCTAAAGATTCGTTTTTTTGTTGTATTTGCACAGCCTGTCCCCAGTGTTCACCCTGTAAAGAGTCACTGATCCAGTAATTACCATCAATTGAAACAAGTTCAGCCTCTAACTTTTGGCAAAAAATGTGCGCTTCTTTTAAACCTTGCGCGCCAGCAATAGCGCGACCACGTAATGTTCCATATATATGAATGTTGCCGTCAGCAATTACTTCTGCACCATGGCTAACTGCGCCAAGTACAATAAGATCTCTGTCTTTCGCGTAGACTTGTTGGCCTGAGCGAACCGTGCCATTGATTACTTGTGCAGGTAAATGAACTGCTTTTTCAACAATTGACGTGTTGGGCTCCTTTTTAACAGGTTCACTCTTAACGTCTTGTGAATAATTTAAAACAGACAGGCCTGCTGACTTAGCGAGTGCATGTTGTTCATCGGAGCCATTACACACACCAACAGCATTGAAGTTTAGCCGCTCAATTAAAGATTTAAGATGTGCAAAGTCTATTTGGTCGTTGTTCACTTCAATTAAATTAACAACGATAGGTGCGCCTTCAAAAAATCGTGGGGCTTGTGATATTTTTATGTAAAGTTGTTCTGCTAAAAGGTTTATATCAGTGCTGTACAGATGCAACACTGATAGCGTAAATAGATTTCCCTTTAACTCAAATATTTGGTCCGACATATACACTCAATTGTATTATTTGATAAGAAATTAAACCTAGATATACACAGCCTAAAATGGCCTAAATTATATGGATTAAGTTGAAATTTCTAATCTATTTTTTCTAACTTATTATTACTCTCATGTTATAGTGTGCGGCACTGTTACGCAAGAATTTATAGGCTCATAATGCTCACTGCGGTATATAAAAGTAAGAAAAAAGCGGATACCTTTCTTTTTGTCGAAAAAAGAGATGATTTTAGCAAGGTACCTGAACCTCTAATGGGTATGTTTGGTAAACCCGTATATGTCATGCTAATAAATTTAGCAAAACGGGAGCACTTAGGTGTTGCTGATCTAAACGCAGTTAAGCAAGCGTTAACAGAAAATGGGTTTTACTTGCAGATTCCACCACCACAAGATAATTTACTTGCTGAGTTTAAAAAACAAAATGGAGTTGAGAGTGACTAAAAGAGTATTAACGAAATTGGCTGCTATTATTTGTAGTGCGTGCATAAGCACATCGGCACTGGCCAATACACAAGAAAAATTTGATGCATATGTTGCAGACCTCAAACAAGAAGCAACACAAAAAGGCTATGACAAACAACTCATTGATGCTGCGTTTGCAACGGCTAAGTTTAAGAAAAAAGTTATTTCAGCTGATAAAAACCAGCCAGAAGTAAAAGAAACCCTTGAAACATACTTACCAAAACGTGTACCGCAATGGAAAATAGACCGTGCTCGTAAACTGTATGCTGAAAATAAAGAAATTTTAGAACAAGTTGCAGACGAATTTGGCGTACAAGCGCGCTTTATCGTTGCACTTTGGGGCCTTGAGAGTAACTTTGGTAAAATACAAGGCGGTCATAATGTTATTTCATCAGTTGTCACACTTGCATTTGATGGCCGTCGCGAAACTATGTACAAAAACCAACTATGGGCTGCGTTGGACATTTTAAAAGCAGGGCATATTACACTCGATAAATTTAAAGGTTCGTGGGCTGGTGCAATGGGGCAAACGCAATTTATGCCAACCTCATTTAATGCTTACGCCGTTGATTATGACAATGACGGTCGCAAAGACATCTGGACCACACAAGCTGATGCCTTTGCGTCAATCGCAAACTATTTAAAACAAGCTGGTTGGAATGACGATTTAACGTGGGGACGCCAAGTTAAATTACCTGATGGCTTTGATAAAAACTATGTATTAAAACGCGGAACGCGCACGCGTAAGCAGTGGCTAGAGTACTGGGCCGATTCAGAGCGTTCATTAGCAGATTGGCAAGCGCTTGGTCTGCGTAAGATGGACGGCACAGATCTTCCAAATGTCGATGTGACAGCGGCCCTCGTCATGCCAGATGACATGGGTGGGCGCATGTACCTTGCATATGATAACTACAAATCACTAATGCATTGGAACCGTTCATACTACTTCGCCACCAGCGTAGGTTACTTATCAGACCGCATTGGTTATCCAGCGATTTAGTAAGTTAATAGATGACTAGTTGCTAGGTAACTAGGTGCTAGGGTGTTTTTAGAAAGCGCGAGTATATCTCGCGCTTTTGTTTATAAAGAATATAAGCGAGCTAGGAGCGGTAAGCTTTAAGTCGTAAGTTCGGAGTTAAAATTAGCTGCGTTGTTTGGGGAAAGAGAACGAAACCCAACGAATAAATACCTTATCAGTCTGCATCTAAGCCTAGCATTAAAGGGTTGTTTTATATTGTTTCTACCTAATGTTACTATGTTAAAAGTAATATTGAGAATATCAACTTTAATTACAATTGTATTTATAGCTTGTGAAAGCTATCTTTTCACCAGCTTCAAATTATAAAAATTATCCCTTATAAACTTATAAACTTATAAAGTCTTAAATTGGGCCCATGTTCTACTAAATCCTTAATGGGTAAAGTCCATTCATCAAAGCCTTTCATTTTAATAACCAATATGTGCATCTCAGCTTCCCCTGCATTACTACCTGCGACAGCCCGCTTATGGCCAATTTCATAACGCATAGATTCTAGTAAATCTTTATGGATAATATCAGTATCGAACACGCCATCTCGGATATGTAGTTCACTTTTGTTAATCCATGCTGCTGGCTTACTTGCGTTCTTAAACCATAAGATCAATGAAGCCAAGTAACAAAGAATAATTATGGCTAATGAATATGCCCAATCAAACTGCAACTCTGCGAGAAGAAGTACTACGAATATCAATGGTGATAATGACGCAAAAAATATTTGAAAGTAATTTCTATTTCTAGCTAGTGCCATGAGTTAATTTAAATTCCTTGTATAGTTATTTATGATCTTTGTATTTTTTTCACTTCTCGATCAACTCAGTGCTTAAAACTATTAGAACCTAGAACCAAATAAACACAGACGCGATATAAAATCGCTGCTACGGTTTCTTCAATATTTTATCTTTAAAGTCGAGTACTTTACCTATGCCTGAGCCGAGTTTCATTAAGCTTTGCAGTTGTTCTGGGCTTAGGCGTTGTAATTCGGCTGACCATTTTGTGACGGTCTCTAACAAGTCGTGAATTTCTTGCATTTGTTGCTGAGCGAAACGTTCATCATCGTTGTGGGCTTGTTCTATAATATTGTCGCGTAGTAAGCTGAGCGTTGGATCTATCTCGCGTTTTTTGCGCTCTTCAAATACGCGGTTGGCCATGTCCCAAATTGTACCAGCTGGAGCATAATACTCTTTACGGTCGCCGGGAATATGCTGCACCTTAATGAGGCGCCACGATTGCAATTCTTTTATTCCCATACTGACATTACCCCTAGAAATGCTTAAGGCATCTGCAATTTCATTGGCCGTCATAGGTTCTTTAGTAATAATAAGTAACCCGCACATTTGACCAATTGTACGATTAAACCCCCAACGACTGCCCATTTCGCCACAGTGCATTACAAATGCGTAGTTTTTGTCTGATAATGTCATATTTTTTAAGTTTCAATAAACAATGAAACTAATGCTAGCACGCTTAAACTGTATAGCAAGTACTACCGTGATTGATAATATGGGCTGCCTAATTTTTGTGCGACCAAAGTTTGATTTAGATTAAATCACATTCCTTTATATTGGCGTAAGCTATACCCATAACGATGACAACTCTCACAAGGAATTAAATATGAAAGCTGCTATAAATACTGAATTCAAAGGACGCTTAGAAATTACTGATTTACCTATTCCAACGGTTGGTATAAATGATGTGCTGGTAAAAATTGCAGCATGTGGCGTTTGCCATACGGACTTACATGCATGCCATGGCGATTGGCCTGTTAAACCTAAAATGCCTTTGGTTCCAGGCCATGAAGGTGTTGGGGTGATTGAAGAGGTAGGCAGTAATATACATCATCTGAAAGTGGGTGATAGAGTGGGTGTGCCGTGGCTTTACAGTGCGTGTGGGCATTGTGAATTTTGTTTAGATGGAAAAGAAACACTTTGTTTGTCGCAGCACAATACAGGTTATTCAATTGATGGAGGCTATGCTGAATATTGTCTAGCTCATGGCGATTACGTGGTAAAAATACCTGATAATGTTGGCTTTGCTGAAGCAGCCCCATTATTTTGCGCGGGTGTGACCACTTATAAAGCATTAAAGGTATCAGAGGCAAAACCGGGACAATGGGTTGCTATTGTAGGTGTAGGTGGCCTAGGTCATTTAGCTGTGCAGTACGCTAAGGCCATGGGGTTTAACGTAATTGCAGTTGATACGGGGAGTGAAAAGCTTGCTTTAGCTGCCAAGCTCGGCGCAGATATAACCCTTGATTTTAAAGAGTGTGTGCCAAGCGAAACAATTTTTGAAAAAGTAGGGGGCGCGCATGCCGTAGTGTGTACGGCGGTTTCAAAGCCTGGTTTTGAGCAAGCGTATAAAAGTGTAAGGCGCGGTGGTAAATGCGTTTTAGTTGGATTGCCACCAGAGGAAATGCCTTTGCCAATATTTGATACAGTCTTAAATGGGGTTTCAGTCGTGGGTTCAATTGTTGGCACGCGTAAAGACTTACAAGAATGTTTAGAGTTTGCAGCGCAAGGTAAGGTGCGTGCCATTATTGAAGAAAAACGCCTCGATGACATTAACGAGATTTTTGACGACATGTTAAAAGGCGATATTAACGGTCGAATTGTAGTTACTATATAGAAAATAATTCAGAGCGCACACGATGTGCGCTCTACTTTGATAATTTACAGTTTATAACTCAATGTTAATTTTGCATTTCGCTCTTCACCAGGCATTCCACCCAAAAACATCGCTTTTGAATAATATACTTTATTAAAGAGGTTATTTAGGTTTAACTGTATGCCCCATTGTTCGGTGTTGTAACTCAGTGCAGCATCATAAACGGTATAACTCGCTACGTAGCCATCTGGAATACCGAATGATGACGAGTTAGTGCTTCTGTCATCAACATATTTAACACCGGCACTAATTTTTAATGGCTCTGTTAGTTCAAACCATTGAGCGCTATAGGTAACCCATGTGCTTGCTGTGACATAGGGAACGCCTTTTTGACGAGTATCAAATGAGCTTGAGTTAGGGTTTTTCTTATCGCGGGCATCTTGATAAACACCGTTAATATTGACTTTCCATTGCTCGTTTAAATACGCATTTAAATCAAGTTCCACACCACGGGTTTGTTCTTCACCATCAAAATAACTTTGTGGTACCGATGCAGGCGATGTAGCTTCATCATAGTCAGGATTTGCATATTCTAAGTTAGTACGTGCGGTATCAAACACGACTAATGAAGCGAGTAATTGATCATCAAAGCCCTTCATTCTAATCCCTAAGTCAGTACTGAGCGACTGCGCGTCTTCACGGTCAGCTTCATTTCCTTTTACTGAACCTAGAACACTGTAAGCTGTGCGGCCTTTTGAGTGATTTATAAACAGTGAGATGTCATCACTTGGTTTATAAGTAGCGCCTAAGTTATAGGTTAAACCATTATCGGAGGTGCTGGCTTCTGGTGTTGCAGCTGCAGCGCTTGCACGATAACGTGCGTCTACACCAAAGTGTTCATATTTTTGTGTAATTTCGTTATAGGCAAAACCAACACGGGTGGTAAATGTGTCATGAATATAGGCCACATGTTGTAGACCTACGCCCCATGCTTGAACTTTCTTATTGTAGTTACTGGTTTTAAGTGGGTCGTAATCACTAAATTGACCTTCGCCCCAGTTTGGTGTGCGAATGTCAAAAATATAAGGTAACGATCCTTGGTATGTAGTATCACCGTTTTTATCTTTGAGAATATAGTCTTTATCCCAAATAGAATATTGTGTGAAGCGGACATCACGGTCTTCGTAATTAGCATTAACTAATAGCTCATTATCTATATCACCCAGGCTAAAGTCATAGCGTAAATCAGCAAAGTACTGCCATGATTTTTCGTTCGCTTCAACTTGGCGATATTCTTGTCGACGAGCAGCAAACGGATAGAGCACATCATCAATAACTAATGGGGCGCGTGGGTCTGCATTAATAACACCTCTGCGGTTCCAATACACATAATTGTAAGCGCCGGTTTGACGGGCAAAGCTAGATTCGTAATTACGATATTGCAGTTGTTGGTTTAAAAATAAATCATGCGTAAGGTAATAATTATGCGTTAATTTAAAACGCAGTTCTTCACCTTTATTATCCTTCGCCATTGGGGAAATTATCCCGTTGTGGCCAAATGTATAAGGCGTTAAACCATCTGAAATGGCTAATGAATCAGCGAGTTGTTGGCGTTGTGCTTGGGTTAACTGTAAACCAGCCAATGATTGGTCATTTACTAGATCATCGCCAGTTACCTGACTCGCTGTTTTGCCACCAACCGACTCTGCATTAAAAATACGGATAGGGTGGCCGATAGAGTCAACAGCAATGGCATCTTTTATATAAGCCGCTGAGAGCATGATGTCTTGTTTATCATCGAAAACATATTTTAGTGAGCTATATATCTCATCACGATCGTCTTTTAAATCACGATAGCCGTCACTGCGTGCTGTTTTAGCGTTTACTCGGTAGGCTAGGTTATCTGTAATCGCATCTGTACTATCAACTGCAAGTGAGTAAGTGTTCCATTGACCAACCTCAGCTTGCACTGAATGCTTTGCTTCAAACTGTGGTTTTTTTTCAATAAGGTTTATAACACCACCGGCACTGCCCATACCATATAAACCCGTGGCTGGACCTTTAAGAACTTCTACTGCTTCAACATTAGTTAGCGAGCGAGTTGGGTTAAAGGTATTGCCTAAACCTGCACCGCCGTACATACCGTCATACGTGTAATTTGCACCTAAGCCACGAATAACCAAGTTATCACCAATACCATAGTTATTACCTGCTTGGGTAACACCGCTGATATTACGCGCTAAGTCTTGAAGGTTATCAACCCCTTGTGAATTTATTAATTCTTGATCCACCACCACAATTGGGGCAGGCGTCTCCATCAGAGACATATCAGATTTTGTTGCTAAACCGGAATTTAGCACAACATGGTTTTGCTTTTGATAAACAGTGATATGTTCTAGTTCAGACTCTTGAGCTGATAAAGCATTGAATGAAGTTAAGCACGCGAGCGTAATTAAAGAAAGTTTATGTGTTGTCATACATAGTCGCCATTAAAGTTTTTCGCAATGATAATGGGTTGCATTTTCATTACAAGTAAAAATTAACTTTTATTAAAATTAAATAGGCTGTATACATTTTTATAACGGCATGTTTTATAAATATTTACTTTTGATGGGCAGCGGGGATGAATAGTTTATTACGTGGGGTGAGGGTGCCCCACGTTTAAATGAAAATAGCACTTTGGTTTACTTAATACGCTCGCCGCCTTTCATAATGAACTCAACGTGTTCTAAGTAAGTAATATCATCTAGTGGGTTTCCTTTCACTGCGATTATATCGGCGGCAAAGTTTGGCTTGATCTGACCAAAAGATTGCTCAACCTTTAATAATTTGGCACTGTTAATTGTTGCAGACTGTATCGCCTGTAACTCAGTCATGCCTAATTTTACCATTCGTGAAAACTGTTTTGCATTATCGCCATGCGGGTAAATAGCTGCATCAGTGCCAAACACCATGTTTACACCCGCCTTAACTGCTCGAGAAAAACTGTCGCGTTGTCTTTTAGACACTAAGCGCTCTTTGGCAAGGTTTTCTTCTGCAACACCGTTTTGTTCACCGTAGGTCAGGGTATACTCAGTATTATAAATATCCATTGAAAACCACGTACCATGTTTTTTAGCAAGGGCGATGGCTTCATCATCAACGTAACTTACGTGCTCTACACTGTCTACTCCTGCTACAATAGCGGCCTTAATGCCACTGGTTCCATGTGCGTGAGCTGCAACGGTTAAACCTCGCATATGGGCTTCATCAACAATTGCATTCATTTCATCTTGGCTATATTGTTGAATACCCACTTTTGTGCCTTTAGAAAAAACACCGCCTGTTGCGCAAAATTTTATAGCATTGGCACCGTATTTTATATTTTCGCGTACTTTTGCTCTAGCAGCCCAAGGGCCATCAGCAACACCTGTTGCTGTGTACTTTAGTTCTGGTGGTAGCCGATTATTATCGCAGTGGCCACCAGTAACACCTAAAGAGGGGCCTGCTGCCCATATTCGTGGTCCTATTATATCGCCTGCGGTTATACCATCTCTAACGGCAATGACACTGTAACCGTCAGCGCCTACATTTCTAACTGAAGTAAAACCAGCATGCAGAGTTTTTTTGGCAAAATAGGCCGCTTTAATTGCTTTGCGTGGAATTGACTGACCAATTCGCTCGCTGCGCGGTACGGTAGGGTCGCTGGTTAAGTGCACATGCATATCCATCAAGCCAGGAAGCAGCGTTAATTCATCAAGCTTGATATGATTATCACCTGGTTTTAAATTTGGCTGTTTGGCATATTCAACATGAGTAATTACGCCGTCGTCAATGCTTAAAAGAGGTTGATTTTTTAACTGACCTGTTTGCACGTCTACCATTGCTTTAGCAGTTATATAAGTAGTAGCTTGTGCCATCGGACTACACAATAAAAACGCACTTAAGCTAAGTGTGATTACTTTTATATTTTTCATTATTTTAGTTTTTGTCGCTTGTTAGTACGTTTAATTTAGCAATGCGCACCAAACAAGTAAATAAAATGTCAAAGCTAACACAAAGCTTGCCATGCAATGTACTCAAACCGCATAATCAACTCTCTCTCATTCAAGGAATAAATTATGAAAAAAGTAAAATTAGCCGTGCTAAGCACTGCTATCGTATTGTCGCTGAGTGCATGCAGTGGTCAAAATAAGGAAAATACTCTCAGTGTTAATAACGAAACACCTCCAAGCACAGAGCAGGTTATGAATGAGAGCAAAAAATTAACCCAGTTATTGACGCACTATTTTGATGATGGGCTAGCGTTTAACCCCATTGGCGGCACATTTATAGGACGTGCTGAGTACAATAATCAATTTATCGCACCATTGACGCAAAGCAATATCGATGCTCAACGTGACTTTTATAAGTTGTACCAACAAAAATTGAGTAAAATTGATAAGTCAGCTTTACAAGGGCAAGACTTATTAAGCTATGAAATACTTGAACGTGATTTGGCATTAGCGCTACAAAGAGCTCAGTTTCCTATGCACTTAATGCCGATTAACCAGATGGGTGGAGCACATAACACATTTGCTGGCTTTGGCTCAGGTAAAAGCGCACAACCCTTTAATACACCAGAAGATTACATTGCGTTTATAGAACGAGCACACGCATACACTGCGTGGTTGCAAAGTGTTGAAAATATGATGCGACAAGGGATTAAACAAGGGGTTGTATTACCTAAACCGCTAGCTCAAAAATTACTTCCTCAGTTTCAAGCACATATTGTATCAAAAGCAACCGACTCTTTGTTTTGGGGACCAATAAAGAACCTTCCAGAAGACTTTACTCAACAACAACGAGTTGAAATAAGTGCTGCCTATAACACGATGATTTTGCAAACCTTGGTACCTGCCTACCAACAAATGAGCGATTTTTTAACCAATGAGTATATCCCAAATAGCCGCAATTCAATTGGCTATGCAGACTTACCAAATGGTAAATCGTGGTATGAGTATGAAATTAAAAAACACACCACGCTTGAATTAAATGCTGATGAAATCCACCAAATAGGTTTAGATGAAGTTTCACGTATATTAAATGAGATGAAAAAGGTTAAACAGACGGTGGGATTTGAAGGTGACTTAAGCGCATTTTTTACCCATTTACGTACCTCAGATGAGTTTTATTATGACACTCCTGAGGAGTTAATTGCTGCCTATGAAGCAGTTAAAGTCAAAATAGATGCCCAAGTTCCTTTGTTATTTGATGTTGCCCCGAAGGCTGATTACGTTGTAAAAGCGGTTGAAGATTTTAGAGCTGAGTCAGCGGCGGGGGCATCTTATCAGTCGCCTGCGCCAGATGGATCACGTCCAGGCATTTTTTATATCAATACATTTAACTTAAAAGCGCAGCCTAAATTTCTACTTGAAACCCTATCAATTCATGAAGCGGCACCTGGTCATCACTTTCAAATTGCATTACAGCAAGAAATTGAAGGACTTCCATTATTTCGTAAATTTGGCGGCTATACGGTTTTTGCTGAAGGTTGGGCTTTATACGCTGAAAGCCTAGGTAAGGAGATGGGCTTATTTACAGACCCCTACATGTGGTATGGACGTTTAGCTGATGAGCAGTTACGTGCAATGCGTTTAGTGCTTGATACCGGTTTTCATGCTAAAGGTTGGACTCGCCAGCAAGGTATTGACTATATGTTAGCTAATTCATCGATGGCCAAAAGTGATATTGTCGCAGAGGTCGAACGTTATATTGCATGGCCTGGTCAAGCATTGTCATACAAGTTAGGACAATTTAAAATTCAAGAGCTTAGAGATTACGCGAAGAATGAATTGGGCAATAAATTTGATATTAAGGCATTCCATACTCAAATTTTAATTGATGGTGCGCTGCCGATGCCTATTCTTGAAGCTAAAATAAAACGGTGGGTTTCTCAACAGTAATATACATTATGCGCAAGGCTACTGGCTTTGCGCGATGACGTTGTTTACGGTAAACTGCGCGCTCTTAGGGGCGCTGAGTTTTAACATGTTAGAAAATCAATTTTGGCTTAAGAAATCACTTGAGCAAATGTCATCATCAGAATGGGAAGCCATTTGTGATGGTTGTGGTAAATGCTGTTTGAATACATTTATTGACAGTGAAGATGAAGACGAGTTCACGGCTACGGATCAACTTCGTGAAGGCGAAGAGCTTATTTTTACAAATATAGTATGCCAATACCTAGATAACAATACATGTGGCTGCAGTGAGTACGAAAACCGCCAAACACTTGTACCGTCTTGTGTAAAACTCACCAAAGAAAACCTCGACAGTATTTTCTTTATGCCGCAAAGCTGTAGTTATAGGCGTTTACATGAAGGACGTGGTTTGGCTTCATGGCACCCCTTAAACAATAACGGTAGCAAAGAATTGATGCACGAACTGGGTATATCAGTGCGTGATAAGACTGTTAAAGATTGTGATGTAGAGCTGGACGATTTTGATTTATATGTTGCTCAATGGCCAACACAGGACTTTGACTAATGACTCAGTTAGTATCAACAATAGGATTAATTAACCCTAAAAGCCCAACTAACGTTGGAGGTGTATTACGTGCCGCGGGTTGTTATGACGCCAAACAAGTATTTTTTACTGGCACACGCTATTTAAATGCCCAAAAATTTCACACTGATACAAAAAATGTGGTTGAGCGTATTCCACTGACACCCGTTGATGATCTTAAAAGTGCAATTCCTCCAGGTGCTAAAGTGGTTGTCATCGAGCTAATAGAAGGAGCAACGCCGCTGCCTGAGTTTACGCACCCTGACAATGCGTTTTATGTTTTTGGACCAGAAGATGGGTCAATTAGCAAAGATGTTCTTAAGTGGTGTGATGAAGTGGTGTATGTACCAACAATTGGATGCATGAATTTGGCAGCAACGTGCAATGTTGTGCTATACGATAGGCTTGCAAAGTTAGGTGGAGTTGAAAGCTCAGATAATACAATTATCCAAAGCCGTGACACGAACAACAAAATGAGCTGGGTAAAGCCACTGATCTAAAATTGAAATGATGCACTGATCACAGGACCATGGGTGAGTGCTTCGTATTCATAATTGTAGTTTTCTACAGTATTACGGCTATCAAACTCCAAATAGCTACTTTTATAAAGTGCGGAGACATCCCACCGCGGCGTCAATTTATAAGTAACTCCAAGCTTAAAAGTACCCGATAACGACTCTTTAAACCCGTAACCGCCAATATTACCTGAAGATGTTAATTCCCAGTTATACCCAATAGGCTGGCTTATCTGATAAGCTAATTTTAAACCTTCTGTCTTATAATTAATCGGTCCAATAAGGCGAGGAATCTTAATTTCATTATACAAATCAACTTGTGGTTTTGAATAAAAGTGATTTAGACCTATCGAGTTTACCCAGTTAGAGGGAGATGATTTGGATGAAGAAATAGATTTAAACAAAGGAGCAAGTGACACTGAGATAAGCGTTTCAGCTTTAACCGCTGCCAATGAATGATTGCTTGCTGATGAAGCAATTAAATTGACCAAATCATTTTGACTACTAGTTGATTCTATACCTTTTTCTTGTATTGGCCTTGTGCCATTGTGAGCTATATTTATAGCAGTCGCATGGTCTAATTTAAGTTCCCAAGATTCACAATACCCATTTAATGAATACAAACCGAAAAGCATTATAGATATACTCAACACTGTGGTGTTCATTCGCTCTCCAATAAGCCAGATTTATTTATGTAAAAAAATAAGTTTTATGTCTAAAAGTTTGAGTCTGTGTATTTTATAGTTTGAAACAACTTGCACCCTAAAATGCATCCAATCCTTAACTTTTGTAATTGAAATTTAACTATAGTCGTTAAAAATGCTGAATGAGAAATACCTATACAAAAATAGCTGTATAAACTTACTAAGCACAGAAATAACCTCGTTATAAAATTGACGACTTTGACTAGCAAAAGTTAGGAGTCTACTTGGAACGTTCCTAATAATAGTTTGTGATCTTCTTGATGCTATGTGTAAAATCAGTAGCAACTTGTTAATGGAGTGAAAACCACGTGAGTGAAATAAATACAAACCAACATTTTGAAACAAATGAGCAGCAGCAAAATAAAAACTATCTGCCAGCTTTAACGGCAATGACCACCCTGTTTTTTTTATGGGGGTTTATAACGGTTTTAAATGATGTGTTAATTCCTCGTTTGAAAGGCGTTTTTGATTTATCTTACACCGAAGCAATGCTTGTGCAGTTTTGTTTTTTTGGTGCATATTTTATTGTTTCTTTACCTGCGGGCTTACTAGTTAAAAACTTTGGCTATAAAAATGGTGTTTTATCGGGTTTAGTGGTTGCTTCAATAGGGTGTTTATTGTTTTACCCTGCGGTCGTAGTGCATGAGTATTGGCTATTTTTAACCGCTTTATTTGTGCTTGCTGGTGGCATTACCGTATTACAAGTTTCGGCAAACCCATATGTTGCGGCGCTTGGCCCTGAAAAAACAGCTTCTTCACGCTTAAACTTAGCTCAAGCATTAAATTCGCTCGGTACAACAGTGGGCCCTTATGTTGGAGGGATTCTTTTCTTTGGCGCTGCGGGCTCTTTAACTGCCGGTGCTGCATCTGCTGAATCGGTTAAAATTCCATATTTAATGCTCGCCGCTGCACTACTAACCATTGCTGTTGTATTTGCATTTTTAAAGTTGCCTGAAATAAACGCCCACAAAGAGCAAAACGACTGTAAGGCGAAAGATCATTCTTTAACTAAAGCGCCTCACCTTATTATGGGTGTGGTTGGTATATTTTGTTATGTAGGTGGTGAAGTTGCTATTGGTAGCTTTTTAGTTAACTTTTTTGGTGAGGCACATATTGCAGGGTTAGAAGAACATGCAGCTTCAGCACTGATAGCTTATTACTGGGGTGGGGCAATGGTCGGTCGGTTTATCGGCTCTGCTTTAATGCAAAAAGTAGCGCCATCTAAAGTATTGGCCTTTAATGGATTTGCGGTTATAACATTGTTGCTAATCACTATTTTTACGCAAGGAAATGTTGCTTTGTACAGCGTGCTTGCCATTGGTTTATTTAACTCAATCATGTTTCCAACCATATTCTCTCTGGCGATTAAAGGTTTGGGTTCTCAAACAAGTAAAGGTTCAGGCTGGTTATGTTTGGCTATCGTTGGTGGTGCACTTATCCCTTTACTGCAAGGGTTTGTAGCAGACACTATGAGTATTCAAGATAGTTTCTTTATACCGGCTCTTTGTTATGTATTTATAGCTTGGTATGGTCTTAACGTTGTTAAATTATCAAATAGATGGCAACAACTAGTCAGTAAATAATTTTTTATAAAAAACATCCGTTTTATAAAATGCACTTGCCTTGGCAAGTGCATTTTTATTTATTGTATCTATACCCAAGCTACGAGTGTCGTTGAAATTAAAAGCGGCTTAGGCAAGGCATTGACCGATACAATAGTGGTTCTATTGCCAAAACTAATAACGCAGTAGGCATCGTTTTTAAACCAACCCTGTGAAATGCGCAATTTTGTATCTTGAGCTGGTTTGGTTATATATAAAGTTAATTGTTGTCACAGCACAATTAATAGCATTACCAATCAGCTAAACCTGTTATATAAAATTATTGAATACGTATTCACTACAAAAGCAATGAAAAATAATAGGATCGTTCCAATAACTGCTTTACATGATTAATTTAGAATTTTAACTACACTGTAATGACAATATATAAATGATATTGTTAATTATCTGGCAGCTTAGACTTATTTAATAAGCTTTATGCTTCACATTAAGTAAATCACAGTTAGTACTAAATGCTTATTTTTGTTGTTAATAGTGTGACAAATAGCGATTAAATGAGACAAATTAACTGTTATTTGTTAAAACTAAGGTGCTAATTAAGAAAAATAAATAGGCTCCCTATGCAAAGCTCCTTAAAGTTTACAACCAAAGTTACTATTGCAGCATCAATCGTTTTAGTGTTGGTGCTTGGTTTGTTTACTATCAATAATTTTATTTCAATGCGGACCCAAACCCAACAGCAGCTATCAGCAGTGCTGCAAGAAAGCTCTCAATCTGTGTCACAAAATATTGCTAATTGGCTTAATAATAAATTGGCAATTGTTGTTTCCGTTGCCAAAACTCACCAGCAAACTGACTCTGAAGCTTTAACGTTGAGCCAACTTAACACCGCTGAAATGGCGGGTAGCTTTAAAAATACTTATATAGGCAAGCCAGATGGTACATTTGTGCTAAACGATCAAAGTATTGTTCTCCCTGCAGATTACGATGCCACAAAGCGGCCTTGGTATAAACTAGTCGAAAATAAAACGAACACTGCTTTTACCACACCTTATATCGACGTTACGACAAATGAACTCACGATATCGGCAGTGGCACCGATCACCATAAATGGTTCATTCAATGGTGTAGCAGGTGCCGATATTGATATGAAAACAATCACTAAAATTGTAAACGAGATTGATTTTTTAGGGTTTGGTTATGGCTTTCTACTTGATAGTAATGGACGAATTTTAAGTCACCCAAATACTAAATTGAACGATCAAAACATGGATAAATTGTTTGCCAAAAATCTTCCCTTGGAATCTCAATTTGTTGAAGTTGAAATTAATGGCGATGACTTTCTAGTTTCCTTTACCAAAATTAAAGGAATTGAAAATGTTAATTGGTATCTTGGTGTTGTAATTAACAAAGAGATTGCTTATTCCTCTGTTGCATCATTTCGTAATATGGCCGCTATATATATGGTTTTAGGTGTGTTTGCGATTGTTCTTATGATGCAGTATTCACTGCGTTATTTAATGCGCCCAATGGGCAGACTAAATGACGCTATCAAAGATATTGCGCAAGGTGAGGGTGACTTAACACGCCGTTTAGAAATAGAAAACGATGATGAATTTGGTGAGCTATCGGCCTATTTCAATGCGTTTATTGATAAAATTCACACTTCAATTGATCAAGTTAAAACCACAACAGTGCAACTAGAACGCTCAGTCGAAAGCCTTGTAGAGCAAACAGAATCAACCTTGAATATGTATAGCGACCAAACTAAGCGAACGGATAGCGTTGCAACTGCAATCAACCAACTTTCATCCAGTGCAGTTGAGATATCTAATAGTGCAAGCCATGCATCTAGCCTTGCTACTGATGCAAATGCACAATCGGTGCAAAGCCAAAAATCGTTAAACGAAAATATAGCGGCAATTAACTCGCTGTCTACTAATATGGAGAAAGCTCAAACAACCATCAACAGTGTTGCCAAACACTCTGCTAGTATTGAACAGGTGCTTGAAGTCATTAAAGGGGTGAGTGAACAAACCAATTTACTGGCATTAAATGCAGCAATAGAAGCAGCTCGAGCAGGAGAAGCGGGCCGTGGTTTTGCTGTTGTTGCGGATGAAGTGAGACAGCTTGCTCATCGAACGCAGCAATCGACAAAAGAAATTGAAGACACAGTTGTGCAATTACAAAAAGGGTCAGAAAGCGCTGTAAATGTTATGAAAGCGAGTTTACTCGAAAGTGATAACAGCGTAAAACAAGCTCATGTTGCTGGCGACAAAATGGCAGACGTTACTAAAGCAATTGAATCAATCGATAATGTTAATCACAGTGTTGCCAATGCGACCACAGAGCAAAACCATGTAATTCAATCCTTAGATAGTGATATTCATACAATTAGTGAGTTATCGCAGCAGGGTCAAGTTAACTTAAACAATACGTTGGAAGAGTGTACGCGTTTGAAGTTGGAGTTTGATGATCTCGAAAAAATGGTTCTTCGTTTTAAAGTATAATTATATAAGAATAATAACTCGTTAATGCCAAAATTTGAAAATAAATCAAGTTGGTTAAGTTTAATCAACATTGAAAACGTTTACAGCGCGGAAAATCAACGCCGCGCTTTTACTTTTTTCACCATGATATTCGTAGCTTTGATTCTTATCACAACGTTAGTTGTTTCAAATTACGACGTCTATCCAATATTTTTAACCGTTACCCTCATAGTGTCTGACATTAGCTTATTGTTGTTTGCTTTGTATTTTTATAGAACAGGGCGCTTCAACACTATTGCAGTAATAGTGCTAACCATTATATGTATTTTATGTTTGGCGCTTGTTTATACTGGAGGAAAAGAAAGCACTGCGCTTTATTGGGTAATGTTCTACCCCGTGGTGGCATTTTCTACACTAGGGTATCGGCTAGGATTTGTCCTTGTATCACTTTTATTATTTTTCACCAGCTTATTACTTTATGGGCCAAGTGTTGGTCAAGTTGAATACCCTGTGACCGAGAAGGGTCGGTTTACTGCTGCGTTCTCACTTGTGTTTCTTTTTAGTTTGATTGGTGAGTACTTTAGAAATAAGAGCCACTTAGAGATAGCAGATATGACCTTGTCGCAAAAAAAAGATGCTCATACCGACCAATTAACCGGCTTAGCTAATAGACGCTTCATATTGAGTCACTTCTTGCCACTTACTAGCGCTAACCCTGCTAAATATTTACCGTTAAGTATATTATTAATCGATTTAGACCACTTTAAAGTTATTAATGACACCTACGGCCATAATACTGGGGATAAAGTGTTAGTTGATTTTGCTACTTTACTTGAAGATCATTTAAGAGTTCACGATATTAAAGTACGTTATGGTGGCGAAGAGTTCATGGTCATTTTACCTGATACAGCGCTTTCAACAGCAGCAACGATAGCTGATACTTTATTAGAGCAAGTAGATAAAAAAGTCTTTATTTATGAAAACATAAAAATTGATCTTACATGTAGCATCGGTATTTCAGAGGTTACACAGATAACACAATTTAATGAAGGTATTAAGCTTGCCGATGACAGGCTCTATAATGCTAAAAATAGTGGCCGCAATCGTGTTGTTTACTCAGGGAGTAATTTTTTATAGTGTCTAACAAAGCAAAGCTTATCTATATTTATGATCCTATGTGTAGTTGGTGTTGGGGATATGCACCTGCCTGGCATGAACTAAAGCAAGCCCTTGATGGTATTGTAACTATTGAATACCGTGTTGGTGGCTTGGCCGTTGATAGTTCAGCGCCAATGCCTGAGCACATGCAGCATATGTTACAAAACACTTGGCATACAATAGGCAACAAACTTGGTACCAAATTTAACTTTGACTTTTGGCACACGTGTCAGCCTAGACGTTCAACTTATCCAGCATGCAGAGCCGCTTTGCTGGCTCGAAAAGTAAAAAAAGAAGCAAAAATGCTTGAAGCGATACAACATGCTTATTACCTTCAAGCACGTAACCCCTCAAACAATAATGTGTTAGCAGAGCTTGCCCAAGAATTAGGGATAGCAACGAAAGAGGATTTCGAACAGCAGTTAACCTCACCCAATTTAGATAAAGAGCTAATGACAGAGATAGCAGGTGTCAGAACATGGCCTATACAAGGTTTTCCTTCATTAGTTTTAATTGCTCACGGCAGCATATATCCTATCTCTATAGATTATATTCATTGGCAACTTACCTACAGTACAATTGAGGACATTGTTAGCAAGTTATGATGCGGCTTTATAAATAGTCTCTAACGCAGCATTAATGCTAAGCAGGCGCTGTCGTTTGGTAGCAATTTACGCTTTGTTGTCGCCATGGGTGGCTCTCTAACTTAAATGAAATTTAATCCGGCAAGTTCATCATACCCCATTTAGATGTTGTTAATTATTTATGCTTCGTTGCCTGTCATAATATTTGTTTTCTATTGCTCACACTGTAATTCTGAAATTCATATCAATTTCAATGATTTATAATTTAAGCATCACCCTAGTTGTATTATTTATTACAGCTGTAACAAAAAAGACTTTTTCAAGCAACACTCTTGTCATCTTTAATCTCTAAACTTTCGCTCATTAAAACAAACCAATAGTAATTAACGAGTAAGGTGTATGCGATGATAGGCGTTAAACCATTGATTCTTGCAGGTATTGTAGCAGCAACTGCCACAGTACAAGCTAATGAGCTTAATACGGTAATTGACAAAAGTAGTGAAATTAATAAATCAGCTGCGCAATCACAAACAAAAATAGACAAGATTGCAGACTCTATGCAAGGTCGTCTTCAGCAATTTACAGCACTAAACAAAGAGATTGATGGCTTGGCTGTATACAACGCACAGCTAACCAAGCAATTAAATAATCAGATCACAGAAATGGAAGACTTGAATGCTTCTATGGATAAAGTATCTGTGATTGAACGTCAAATTACGCCATTGATGATCCGAATGATTACGGGTCTTGAACAATTTGTATCGCTTGATGTGCCTTTCTTAAAAGAAGAGCGTGCAAAACGAATTGCATCGCTTAAAAGCATGATGGACCGTGCTGATATCAATTCAAGCGAGAAATTTCGCCGCCTTTTAGAAGCTTACCAGGTTGAAGTAGATTACGGTCGCACAATTGAGGCTTACACAGCATTACTTAGTGTAGAAGGCCAAGAGCGCGAAGTTGATTTTTTGCGCATTGGTCGTTTAGAGCTTATCTATTTGACGCGTGATGGTAAAAAAGCTGGAAGCTGGGATCAGCAAACAAAGTCATTTGTTGTGCTACCAGATTCAACAATTAGCCAAATCAGTAAAGGCTTACGCATTGCTCGTAAGCAACTTGCCCCAGATATGTTAACACTACCAGTACACGCGGCTGAATAAGAGGTTTTTGACGATGAAATTACTTACTAAAATGACAAAAATGGCCGCACTTGTAACTGGCTTAGGCTTTGCTGCAAGCAGCATGGCAGCAGAACCAATGGATTTAGATGTGTTATTAAAAACCTTAGAACAGGGTAAATCAGCGCAATCTGCACAAAATCAGCAACGTGAACAAGAATTCAAATCACGTCAAAACGAACAAGTACAAATGCTTCAAGACACGCAGGCCAAGCGCAATCAAATGCTTGCACAGTCTGAGCGCCTTGAAACCCAGTTTGAAGAAAATGAAGTTAAACTTGCTAATTTAACAGACACTTTATCAAACCGTATGGGTTCACTAAAAGAACTGTTTGGTGTACTGCAGCAAGTGGCAGGGGACTCAAGCAATAAGTTTATGACCTCAGTTGTATCTGCCCAAATTCAAGATCGCAGCAAATTTATGGATGAACTTGCTGTTAAGATGGGTTCAACCTCAAACCTTGCTTCAATCGAAGATATTGAACAAGTGTGGTACGAGCTACAACGTGAAATGACAGAGCAAGGTAAAGTTTCTCGCTTTACGACAGACGTTATCGTAGAAGGCGGTGCTAAAGCTCAACAAGAAGTTGTTCGAGTGGGTGCATTTAACCTTATTTCTAACGGTAAATACTTAGAATACAACGCAGCTACAAATACAATTAGCCAACTTACACGTCAACCAGTATCGCGTTTTACAGCGACTGCTGAAGATTTACAGAGTGCGGATTCAGGTGTTGTGCAATTTGCACTTGACCCTACAGGTGGTTCAATTCTTGGTTTATTAGTTCAAGCGCCTGATACTGAGGAGCGAGTTCATCAAGGCGGTACTGTCGGTTATGTAATTTTAGGTGTGGGTGTTATTGCGCTACTAATTGCTATTGAGCGTTTCTTATCGCTTATGCTGATTGGCGGCAAAGTTCGTCGACAACTTAAAGATAACGTGGCGCGTGATGACAACCCACTGGGTCGTGTAATGAAAGTAAAAGACCAATACCCTGATGTTGCTCATGACACTTTAGAACTTAAGTTAAGCGAAGCGATTTTACGCGAAATGCCTAAAATCACCCGTAACTTAACGCTTATCAAGATTATCTCAGTGGTCGCACCGCTACTGGGTTTACTCGGTACAGTAACCGGTATGATCAATACCTTCCAAGCAATAACGTTGTTTGGTACAGGTGACCCGAAACTAATGGCGGGCGGTATTTCACAAGCACTTGTAACAACAGTACTGGGTCTTGTTGTGGCAATTCCAACCGTATTTTTATACACCTTGCTTAATACACGCGCTAAAAACATCTTGTTAATTATCCAAGAGCAAAGCGCAGGTATCATCGCCGAACGTAGCGAGAAGGGAGCATAAACCATGGTGCAGTTGATTGACTCAATCAATGCTATCCGTGATTTTCTCGACACTGGTGGCCAAGTTCTCTTGGTCATCGGAGTGTTAATCTTCGCGATGTGGTTATTGATACTCGAGCGATTTATATTTTTCTTTCAAGGTTACAAACAATACAAACGCGATGTAAAAGCCACTTGGCGTAGCCGAGATGAGCGTAATAGTTGGAATGCAGAGCAAATTCGTCAGGCGATGATCTCACGCGCAGGTATGCAGCTTAATACTAACTTAGCGTTAATTAATGTGATGGTTGCGCTATGCCCGCTGCTTGGCTTACTTGGCACAGTAACAGGCATGATTGAAGTGTTTGATGTAATGGCAGTGACAGGCACAGGCAGTGCTCGTTCAATGGCATCGGGTGTATCTAAAGCAACTATCCCAACAATGGCGGGAATGGTTGGTGCGCTCTCTGGTGTATTTGCCTCTACATTTTTACAACGCCGTGCGAAACGTGAAGTCGAGTTACTTGAAGATAATATGGTTTTAGACCACTAATAAAAATTTTTGTAAAGCAGCCAAGCGCTGCTTTACCAAGGAGTAAAAAATGAGAGCCCCATTAGGTAATTTATTACAAGAAGACGAAGCAGAAGAAATTAACATGACGCCAATGCTAGACGTTGTTTTTATCATGCTTATCTTCTTCATTGTAACAGCTTCATTTGTTAAAGAAGCGGGTATTGATGTAAATCGCCCTGAAGCGGCAACCGCGGTTAAAAAAGAACGTGCGAACATCTTAGTTGCTATCTCTGATACGGGTGAAATTTGGATTAATAAACGTAAAGTAGATGAGCGTGCTGTACAAGCCAATATCGAACGTTTAAAAGCAGAAAACCCACAGGGTAGTGTGGTTATTCAAGCAGATAAAAAAGCCACCACTGAAGTATTAATTAAAGTGATGGATGCATCACGTGCAGCTGGCGCTTTCGATGTTTCAATTGCTGCGCAAGAAGCGTAATAAGGAACTGATATGTTGCGATATTTAGTTGCATTAGTAATTGCAGGTATTGTTACTTTTTTACTTTTTTTAGGCATGCAAGCGTTGATAACGGGTGGTGAAGGCGCTATGAGCGAGCCTGCAAAAGGCAATGTACTTGATTTTGTTCGTTTGAAAAAAGAAGAAACAGTGCAAAAGAAAGAGCGTAAACCACAAAAGCCGCCAAAGCCGAAAGAGCCGCCTCCGCCAATGGATTCACCGCAAATGCAAAACAGTGACCCTAACGCAAGTGCTTCTAACTTTGATTTTGGAGCCAATGTAGAAGCTGACGTAAACCTAGCTGGGGGTTTAGCACTTGAATCGAGTGATGGCGAATATTTACCAATTGTAAAGGTGGCGCCTGTTTACCCTAGAAGAGCGCTCTCAAGAGGGATCGAAGGGTACGTCATTGTAGAATTTATAGTGACTAAACAAGGCACGGTACGCGACCCACAAGTTGTTAAAGCTGAGCCCGAGTCACTATTTGACCGAGCTGCGATGGATGCGGCACTTAAATTTAAATACAAACCACGCGTAGTAAACGGAGAAGCCGTTGAAGTTGCGGGTGTACAGAACAAAATCTCATTCCAAATAAACGGATAGAGTAGCGAGGCGATTATGAAACCATTAAAAATTGCACTGATTTGTGCCACTGCATTCACCACGAGCTTAGCGTTGCCGACAGTTGTTAGCTCTATACCTGGCGTAAACATCGCGACAGCCTATGCGGCAGAGCAAAAAACTAAGCGTGTACCAGCACTGCGTGAAAAAGTATACAGCCAACTAGCACGTGCGCAAAAGCTAGCTGATGACGGTGATGCAAAAGCCGGGTTAGAAGCTCTTGATAGCATAAAAGAACGTGCATCAAGTATGAATGACTATGAAATAGCTATGATGCATAACTTTTATGGTTTTATTTATTACAACGAGAACGATTTAGCAAAAGCGATTGCATCATTTGAGAACGTTGTTAATGCTGAGGCTATTCCTGAAACATTACGCCTAAGTACGACTTTCAGTTTAGCGCAGTTGGCAATGGCAAATGGTGATTACAACAAGGTTATTTCATTCTTAGATGATTGGGATGAAATTAACACCAAGCCAAAAACCGATGCTTATTATGTGTTAAAGGCCCAAGCTTTTTATCAAATGAAAGACTACAGCAAAGGCATTAACAGCATCAATCAAGCAATTGCGCAAGCTGACAGTGAAGGCAAAGAACCCAAAGAAAACTGGTTAGTTTTACAGCGTGCTATGTACTACTCGCTAAATAAACCGCAAAGTGTAGTTGGTGTGCTTGAGCGCATGGTTAAACTTTATAATAAGCCTGAATACTGGGTACAATTAGGCGGTATGTACGGTGAAACGGGGGCTGAGAAAAAACAGTTGGCTGTTTTAGAAGCAGCATACCAGCAGGGCTTTTTAACCTCTAAGTCTGCGTTAACTCAGCTTTCACAAGTGTATATGTATAATGGGCTTTCTTATAAAGCAGCCGATGTGATGCAGCAAGCTATGGCGTCGGGTGTAGTTGAAAAAACAGCTAAAAATTATGCTTTTATCGCTGAGGCAATGGTACAAGCGAAAGAAGATGAAAAATCAGCACAATTTTTCACAAAAGCTGCTGACTTATCAACTCATGGCAAGTATGACCAGCGATTAGCTGAAGTGCTAATAAATACGCAGCATTACAACAAAGCGGCTGATGCTGCCCGTGCTGCACTGGATAAAGGCGGGTTAGATTTTGAATCAAACGCGTACGTTGCATTGGGTATGGCGCAGTATAATTTAAAGAATTTTGATGCGTCTATATTAGCGTTTGAACAAGCTGAAAAGCACAAAAAATCACAACGTTTAGCGACACAGTGGATCAAGTACGTTAAAAACGAAAAAGTCCATGCAGAGACACTTCGCACCGCTTTACTTTAAGTAATCGCATACGCGTTTACTGAGCAATTTATAATCGCAACACCAAAGCCGCCTTCGGGCGGCTTTTTTCATTTCTATAAGCCTAAGTTATTGTAATAAAATGACTTAGATTGTCATTTTATGTTTATTAAAGTGTAACCTCTCTGTCATACAGCTCCCGTAAGGTAGTCACGTTGAAAAACTCAAGTGACCTTAAAGCATGTCAATCGTGTTTTAAGCTGACTTGGGTTTTATTTAAATGCACTAACAAAATAATTAAATATCTTAACGGAGTGAACAATGAAATTATCTGACTTATTTAAAGTTAGTTTAGTAGCAGCAGCGGTTTCTTTAGCAGGTTGTGGTGGTGACTTAGTCGTAAAAGAAGGCGACGCCAATACAACAGTTAATGAAGGCGACACTATTAATAATAATTATGAAAATGGTGGCGACAATGGTGGTGATAATGGCGGCGGCGATTCAAGCCGTGATGATTCACAAAATGCTACAACTGGTTTCCCTACCGATATTGATAATGCATTAGTTCAAGGTTTAGCGACTGATGTTTCAAGCTCTTTCCCACAAATTACTGATAAGCCAGTTTATAAATTAGCTGCTGATACTGTATTTACAGCAGATGTTTCGCTTACAAACGATGCACATTGGATACTACAAGGGCGTACAGCGGTTGGTAATGACCGTGCTGACAATACCGTTCTTTATATTCAACAAGGTACTACACTAATTGGCGAAACAGGCGATGATTTCCTTGTTGTACGTCGTGGTTCTCAAATTGAATCAGTAGGTACTGTTTCTCAACCTATCACGATGACATCTATTCAAGATGTAACGGGTGCTGAAACAGGCATTGGCCAATGGGGCGGTTTAGTTCTTTTAGGTAATGCTCCGGCAAACTCGTGTGGTGACCAAAAAGGTGAAACAACAACTGAAGAGCTTGCAGGTTGTGGTGTTCCAGCTGAAGGTGATGCTGGCTTGTTCGGTGGTGAAGACGAAGCTGATAATTCAGGTACTATCAAGTACGTTGTTGTTAAACAAGCAGGTAAAGCGCTGGGTAATGGTGATGAATTAAACGGTATTACGTTTGGTGGTGTTGGCTCTGCAACGACTGTAGATTACATCCAGGTTCATGAAAATCTTGATGATGGTATCGAGTTCTTTGGTGGTACAGTGAATGTTAGCAATGTTGTTTTAACTAGCATTGGTGATGACTCATTAGATTGGTCTTTTGGTTGGACAGGTAAAGCAACTAATGTATACATTCAACAAGCTGCTAACCTTGGTGATAATGCAATTGAAGCAGATAACTCAGAGTTTGATTCAGAAGCATCACCGCTTACAAATCCTTCTATCGAGAATGTAACTATTGTTGGTGCAGAAGGTAACAACGGTATCCGCTTACGTGCAGGTACAGCAGGTGTTTTAAAAAATGTATTTGTTACAGGTCCTGCTACGTATGAAAATTGTCTACGTGTAGGCTCAGACTCTGTACCTCGTGCAGAAGATGGTTCTTTAACTATCACTAACTCAATTGTTGCGTGTCAAACGCCGGCTAACAACTTCGGAAGCGAAACCATTAACGGCGGTACAGTTCAAGCTTGGTTTGAAGGCCAAGATGACAACCAAACACTGACACCAGCACAGCTTATGTTAGACGATAACGGCTACATGCCATTAGCGGGTTCTCCACTTGTTGCTGGCACACAAATTGGTGCGTTTAATACATCTAATAACTGGATGGAAGGCTGGACTGTTGCAATCAACGGCGGTTTCCCTTCAGATATAGCTAATGCACAAGAGCAAGGTTTTGCGACAGATGTATCAAGCGAGTTCCCACAAATTACCGATAAACCAGTGTATCGCCTAACTGAAGACACTGAGTTTAACGCAGATGTTACCTTAACAAATGACGTACACTGGATCTTAAACGGCCGAACTGCTGTAGGCGGTGATAGAACAAATAGTGCAACATTATATGTTCAAGCAGGTACAACGTTAATTGGTGAATCAGGTGATGACTTCCTAGTTGTTCGCCGTGGTTCACAAATCAATGCGAATGGTACTGCAACAGCACCAATCACTATGACATCTATTCAAGATGTAACAGGTGCAGAAACAAATATTGGTCAATGGGGTGGCGTTGTATTACTAGGTAATGCACCAGCTAACTCATGTGGTGATCAAAAAGGTGAAACGACCACTGCAGAACTAGAAGGGTGTGGTGTACCAGCTGAAGGTGATGCTGGATTATTTGGTGGTACAGATCCAGAAGATAACTCAGGTGTTATCCGTTATGTAGTTGTTAAACATGCTGGTAAAACATTAGGTAATGGTGATGAACTAAATGGTATTTCGTTCGCTGGTGTAGGTTCAAATACTAAGGTTGAATATATTCAAGTTCACCAAAACCTTGATGATGGTATTGAGTTCTTCGGCGGCACAGTGAATGTGCGTAATGTTGTATTAACAGATATCGGTGATGACTCTTTCGATTGGTCATTTGGTTGGACTGGTCGCGCTCAAAATGTTTACATTCAGCAAAGTGCTGCTGGTGGTGATAACGCATTTGAAGCAGATAACTCTGAGTTCGATTCAAATGCTACACCACTCACTAAGCCGCTTGTATCAAATGTAACAGTAGTGGGTGCTGATGGCGTTAACGGTGTTCGTTTACGTGCAGGTACAGCAGGTGTGTTACGTAATGTTGTAATTACGGGTCCAGATGGTTACAAAAACTGTTTACGTGTTGGCTCAGACTCAGCTTCAAATGCAGAATCAGGTGAGCTATCAATTGAAAACTCTGTAGTTGCATGTAGCACAGACAATAACTTTGGTGACGAAGCAATTGGTTCTGGGAATGTTCAATCATGGTTCGAAGGTCAAACAGGTAACCAAACGTTGACATCTGCAACTTTAAACCTAGCGACTGACGGTTTCACGCCAAAGTCAGGTTCTCCACTGCTTGGTGCCGGTGTTGATGCATCTGACCTTGACCCGTTCTTTACCAAAACAGATTACATTGGTGCGTTTGACGGTGATAATAATTGGATGGACGGCTGGACAGTTGCTGTAACGCCTAACTTCCCGCAATCAGTAACCAATGCACTTGAGCAAGGTTTAGCAACGGATGTATCGGCAAGTTTCCCGCAACTGACTGATAAGCCAGTATATCAACTTAACCAAGATGTGATCTTCACGTCAGATGTTACATTAACAAATGATGCACACTGGATTCTAAAAGGGCGTACTGCTGTCGGTGGTGACCGTGTTGATAGCGCAACTCTATATGTTCAGTTTGGTACAACATTAATTGGTGAGTCAGGTGATGACTTCTTGGTTGTTCGTCGTGGTTCTCAAATTGAAGCAGTGGGTACTGCTTCTCAGCCTATCGTTATGACCTCGATTCAAGATGTAACGGGCGGCGAAACTGATATAGGTCAATGGGGTGGTTTAGTATTACTAGGTAATGCACCTGCAAACTCTTGTGGGGACCAAAAAGGTGAAACAACGGATACTGAACTTCTAGAGTGTGGAGTACCAGCTGAAGGTGATGCCGGTTTGTTTGGTGGTAACGAGCCTGAAGATAACTCAGGTACATTAAAATATGTTGTTGTTAAGCAAGCAGGTAAAACACTGGGTAATGGTGACGAGTTAAATGGTATTACTATTGCGGGTGTGGGTAGTCAAACAGAGCTTGATTACATCCATGTACACGAAAACCTTGATGATGGTGTTGAGTTCTTCGGTGGCACTGCAAGCATTAGTCACTTAGTACTAACTAATATTGGTGATGACTCATTAGATTGGTCTTTTGGTTGGACAGGTAATGCGCAATACGTCCTAATTAAACAAGACTCAACAAATGGTGATAACGCTATTGAAGCTGACAACTCTGAGTTTGATTCAGATGCGTCGCCGTTAACTACTCCTACCATTTCAAATGTAACAATTATTGGTGCTGATGGGGTAAATGGTGTTCGTTTACGTGCAGGTACAGCGGGTGTTATCAAAAACCTAGTTGTTACAGGACCTGATGGATACAGCAACTGTTTACGAGTAGGTTCTGACTCTGTGCCACGTGCAGAAGATGGTTCACTTAACATTAGCCATTCAGTCGTAGCGTGTGCTGCGGCAAGTAACTTCTCAGATACGGCAATTGCAGATGGCAATGTTGAGTCTTGGTTTACAGCCCAAGATGGCAACTCTGTTTTGGAAGCTGCAATGCTTGGTTTAAGTGATAATGGATATATGCCAACGGCTGAATCAGCGCTACTTGGCGCAGGTTTTGACTCATCAAGCCTTAATAGCTTCTTTGATAAGGTCGATTACGTTGGTGCAATGGATGCACAAAATGACTGGACAGCAGGTTGGGTAAAAGTAGGTCTTAAATAACCCTCTTTTTTATCCCGGGTGAGAGCATGCTCTCGCCCAGCTTCTAGTTCATGTTTCGGAGTATAATAATGAATTCTTTTAACCTCTCTAAACTTGGTCGTTCAAAGCTAAATCAAGCAGTTGTTGCTGCTATTTTAGGTTTGTCTATCCACTCAGCTCACGCAGAGCAGGAATCAGACCAAGCAATAGAAGAAGTGGTCGCAGTTGGTCAACGTTTGAAAGGGAGTGCTGGTGCGGTGCTTCAAGAACGTCAAAACCAAGCATTTGTTGCGGACATTATGGGGGCAGATCAAATCTCACGTACGGGTGATGGTGATGCTGCTGCTGCATTGCGCCGTGTAACAGGTTTGACACTTGTTGATGGCAAGTTTATTTACGTGCGCGGTTTGGGTGAACGTTACTCAAGTACGCAGTTAAATGGTATGTATGTTCCCAGCCCAGATCCAACTCGTTCAGTTGTACCATTAGATTTATTTCCAGCAGATATTATTGAAAGTCTAAGCGTACAAAAATCATTTTCACCTGATATGCCTGCGCATTTTGGTGGTGGTAATGTCAATATTAGAACCAAATCAATCCCAAGTGATTTCTTGTTTAAGGTTGAAGTAGGCACCTCTTACGATACAAATAATAGTGACACAGGCTATTTTTATGAAGGAGGGGACGATGACTGGATGGGCCGTGACGATGGAACTCGTGGATTGCCTCAACAGTTTAAAAATGCCTTCGCAGCTGATGGTATTGAGGGTAATTTAGATACCACTTTAGAGCAGCGTAAAGCGTTGATGTCTTCTCTTGACTGGGATATTGGGCCAACAGAGAAAGATGTGCCGCCTGAAATCGATTTTTCAGTTTCGTTGGGGGACCGTTTTGATAGTGATCTAGGTACTTTTGGTGTACTTGCTGCTGTGTCATATGAAAATGAGTGGGAAGTAAGTAAAGAAGAAAACGGTACAAATCTAGGTAGCTTAGGCTGTGAAGATAAGTGCTTTGCGCAATATTATGATGGCACATCTACCGAACAAAATGTTCGCTGGAGTGGAACGTTAAATCTAGGGTATGAGTTTAGCTCTAACCATAAAGTTGAGCTAACTAATATTGCTTTACACGATATGCGTGACCGTGTTCGTGATCGTAACTTCTATGATGCAAACGAAACTGAAGATGGCGTGCGTGACCTTCGTCGTGTTGATGTGGTGTATGAAGAGCGAGAAATGTTCGCTAGCCAGTTAAAAGGCACACATAACTTTGCTGAGTATAATAACTTATTTGTTGATTGGTATGCCGGCACCAGCCGTGCAAACCGAAATGCACCAGGTATGGTTGATGCTGTTTTTCAACGTAATTATGCTGATGACGTATATGTATCAGAGCAACTACAAGATGTTTCAGCCACTAACCTAAGCCGTGAGTTCCAAAACCTGCACGATAAAGTAGACACATGGGGTTGGAACATGGGCATGCCATTTTATGGTGACGGTTATGAACTTGAATTAAAAGCTGGTGGGGATTTCTCTGAAAAATCGCGTGATGCTGCAAATACACGCTTTGGTATAACGCACCGTGGTATTGCTGATGAGTATACATTTGGTTCGCGCTTAGATGAAATTTTTGCTAATGATAATATTATCAACGATGATTTTTATGCAAGTGCTACTGGTGCAGGGATTTTTGATGATAGAACCGCTGACGGTGACAAGTATACCGCCGCTAATAAGCTTGACGCTTATTACTTTATGGCTGATTTTTTCTTAGATAATACGTGGCGTTTCACAGGTGGTGTTCGTTGGGAAGACTTTACCCAAGTATCTATCCCATTTAAAGCTCACAGCAACTTATTTGATGCAACAACCGATGAAATCGTTGATGTTGCGGTTAAAGATGATGACTTATTCCCGTCATTAGCTGTGACGTACATTATGGATGATGAAATGCAGTTCCGCTTAAACTTAAGTGAAACGACAATTCGCCCTGATATGCGTGACGTTAGCTCAACGTATTATGTTGACCCATTAACTGAGTTTTTAGTTCGTGGTTCGCCTAGTTTACAAAGCTCTAAACTAAAAAATATTGATTTTAGATTCGAGTGGTATATGCAATCGGGTAATAATTTCTCAGTGGCACTTTTTCATAAAGACATTGAGAACCCAATTGAAATGGTTGAGCTTGCAGCTGTTGGTGGCGCCGCGCCCCAATTATTAACAGCCAATGCAGAATCAGGCGAGCTAACGGGTATAGAGTTTGATTTTTTATCTGACTTTAGCTTTATTGATTCATCATTGGCTAATATATTTGTCTCAGGTAACTTAACGATTTCTGACTCAACAGTTGATTTAGGAATTGATGACTCAGACGGTGCAGACTCTTTGTTTGAGCAACAGCTAAAAGCTGCGTTAGAAGCAGATTCAGTATCTAACATTGTGACAAATAACGAGCGTCGCTTAGTCGGTCACTCAGAGTGGGTAACTAACTTACAAATGGGTTATGACTCTGATGATGGTTTCCACTCAACATCATTAGTGTATAACGTATTTGGCCCACGTATTATCGTACCAGGAACACGTGGTAATGAAGATGCGCAAGAGCAAGCATTTCATTCACTAGATTTAGTTTATTCTTATTTCCCTAACTTCAATAGTAAAGTGAAGTTTAAAGTTGAAAATATTCTTGGCCAAGATAAAACAATTGAGCAAGAAGGACTGACTTTATGGAAAAAAGAAGAGGGCACTAAATTTAGTGTTTCATATTCTTACGAGTTTTAAGTTTGTTCTGCCCGGGAAGGCGAATATAAAAAATCTAACTATAATTGCCTTACTTACGTAGGGCTTTTTTTTGCCTGCATTTTTGTTATGTTAATTTTATCATATAAAAAATAACTGCCTCTCCCTCCATAAGGAAATATTGTGCACACAGTCAGTAGAATCAAACTAAGAGAACCGACTTTACAATTAGATGAATCAGAACAGCAATGGCCTAGCATTAAAGATAAAAAAACCTATAAACGACAGCTAAAACACTGGCAAACTAAACTTTTGCATGTTCAACAAGCGTATTTTCATCAAGGCCGTCGCACTATTATTGTTTTAGAGGGGTGGGACGCAGCTGGTAAAGGCGGTGCAATCAGGCGTTTAACTCAGCGTTTAGACCCCAGAGGATTTAGCGTTTATCCAATAGCTGCGCCAACGCCTCAGGAACAAGGAAAACATTACCTCTATCGCTTTATGACTAAGCTACCAGCTACAGGAAGTATTGCCATCTTTGACCGTTCATATTATGGGCGTGTTTTAGTTGAGCGTGTGGAAGGGTTTGCGAGTGACGAACAATGGCAGCGCGCATATCAAGAGATTAATGAATTCGAACGCTTATTAATAGATGACGATGTACGTATTGTTAAGTTGTTTTTAAATATTAGTAGTGATGAGCAACACAAACGCTTTGAAGGTCGTTTACAAGACCCTCATAAACGCTGGAAATTAACCAGTGAAGATATTCGTAATCGCGAAAAAAGATGTGAATACGTCACTGCCATAAACGAAATGTTTGCTAATACCGACACTATTGCAGCCCCATGGCATGTTATTGCTGCGCATTACAAATGGTATGCTCGCATAGAGGTGTTAAAAACTGTGGTTAAGCAATTGCGCAAAGGAATAGATATTACACCGCCTAGTTTAGATCTTATTTTAGAGGATATAAACATAGATTAAACCCATGACTGACTTTTCAATATGAAATATTTTTATGTTCTATGACTATTGCTGGTTTTGCATTTACTGCGATGCTAGATTGAAGTGGCTAAAAATTGAATCTCACGCAATGAATTTTAATTTTTAACGTATTAGGTATTTCTTATGACTCAAACAGTGGAACAAATAATGAAAAAAGTAGGATTAGTCGGTTGGCGGGGCATGGTTGGCTCAGTGTTATTAGAACGTATGCAGCAAGAAAAGGATTTTGCCAATATTGACACCACTTTTTTTACAACCTCACAAGCAGGTCAATTAGGGCCTGACATAGCCGGCGCTGCGAAGCCTTTACTTGATGCTACTAGCATTGAAGAACTTGCTAAAATGGACATTGTCATTACGTGCCAAGGCGGTGATTACACTAAAGCAGTCTACCCACAACTTAGAGAGTCAGGTTGGAACGGCTATTGGATTGATGCAGCGTCAGCTCTGCGCATGAGCGACGATAGCATCATTGTGCTCGACCCAGTTAATAAAGACGTAATCGAGCAAGGCCTTGAACAGGGTGTTAAAACCTACGTAGGTGGTAACTGCACGGTTTCATTAATGTTACTTGCTTTAGGAGGTTTGTTTGAGCAAGACTTGATCGAATGGGTGAGCCCTATGACTTACCAAGCGGCGTCAGGTGCAGGGGCTCGCAACATGAAAGAGCTCATTGCTCAAATGGGCTCTATTCACGCCAGTGTTGCTGATAAACTTGCCGATCCGCAAGCTGCCATTTTAGAAATTGATAAGCTGGTAACTGAGCAAATTGCTTCAAGCGATTTACCACAAGATCAATTTGGTGTGCCATTAGCGGGTAGCTTAATTCCGTGGATTGACGTGCCAATGCCATCTGGACAATCAAAAGAAGAGTGGAAAGCGCAAGTTGAAGCCAATAAGATTTTAGGTTCATCAAAGCAACCAATACCTGTAGATGGTTTATGTATTCGTATTGGTGCGATGCGTTGTCATTCACAAGCAATGACTATTAAATTGCGTGAAGACATCAGCGTTGAAAAAGTAGAACAGATCTTAGCCTCTCATAATGAGTGGGTTAAAGTGATACCTAACGAGCGTGATATTACTGCCACCGATTTAACACCCGTTAAAGTAACTGGCACGCTTGATATCCCTATTGGTCGCATCCGTAAACTATCGATGGGGCCAGAGTACATTAGTGCGTTCACTGTAGGTGACCAATTACTGTGGGGTGCGGCAGAGCCTTTACGCCGTATGCTACAAATTGTTGTTGCTAAAGGCGGTTAAATTTACGAGTTATTGATGAGGCCAGCTTTTGCTGGCCTTTTTTATTTACATATTTACCTTTGTATTATTTGCTCAAATAGAACTTCAGCACTATTCTTTTAGAAAGCTCTTTAGGTTTTTTTTATGAATATTTCTAAAAAACTGAAGCTCTCTTTTGCTTCAGCAATAGTACTGCCTTTATTCATTATTGCCGTATTAGTTATTACACAAACTCGGCAGCAAGCTAATGATAACTTTGCATTATTAAGTCAGCGCGAAGCAACGCAAATTGATAATGCTATTGTGATGTTTTTTACTGAAATTGCTAAAAACGTCGATTATCTTGCATCTGATCCCCGCGTTCTTGCTGCTCAAGCAAATGTTAAAACCCACATGGACGCGACCACCTCTGTTGCCCTTAACCATCTTGAACAAAGTACAACAGAACAGGAGGTGTTTAAAGCATATGATCATTTCGGCCTGACTCATCCAGGATTAGCTTATATTTATATGGGTAATGAACAAGGAGGTTACATACAATGGCCTCAGGGTGAAGTTAATGCGCGGTACGACCCACGCGAAAGGCCTTGGTATAAAACTGCGGTTCAAGCGAATGGCGAAACTATTCGCACTAACGCCTATTATTGGGCAATAGACGACATGGTAATCGTATCTACTGTCAAGGCGATTAAAGACAATGGCAACATTGTCGGCGTTCAAGGGATGGATGTATCATTAAATGGCCTTACCGACATCATTGCAGATATTAAGCTAGGAGAAACGGGTTACTTAATGCTGATAGAAGATAGCGGTACCATCCTAGTGGATCCTAAAAATAATGATTATCGATTTAAGAAATTATCCGAGGTTGCCGATGGTAAGTATCAAGCATTAGCCAATAATACAGCCGGCCAGTTTGAGCTTACACTTAATAATACCGATTACCTTGCGAGCATATATACATCTCGTAGTTTAGGGTGGAAATTTATTGCGTTTGTCGAAAAGTCTGAAGTAATGAGCGCTGCAAACACAATCACCCTGTATATTATATTTATTAGTGCCGTGCTGATTGCCGTTTTCATCATAATTGCGAGCTATATCGCAAAACTCATTTCCGCACCTATTGTAGAAGTAAGTGATGGTTTAACTGAAATCTCTCGTGGTGGTGGGGATTTAACACAACGGCTTTCGATTAAAACAAAAGATGAAACTGCTAAGTTAGCGAATAGTTTTAATTTATTCCTTAATCTTATTGCCGATCTGGTAAATCAGATAAACGAGTGTGCGCAAAAGGTGAGTGATACCTCGTTGCAAACATCGTCAGAGGCATCGCAACTAACAAGCTCCACATCACAGCAGCAACAAGCGCTTGAAATGGCGGCGACAGCGATAAATGAAATGGCTGCAACGGCGAATGAGGTTTCAGCCAGTTGTGCGAATGCCGCTGATTTAGCCATGCAAACACAAAAGGCCTCTGAGATTGGTCAGTCTGTAATAACAGAAACAGTGCAAAGTGTTGCATCATTAAGTGATGTTATCACCAAGGCTACTTCAGACATATCGCAGTTGGATGCCGAAAGCGAAAATATTATGTCTATATTAAGTGTAATAAGAGGCATTGCTGAGCAAACTAATTTACTTGCACTTAATGCCGCAATAGAAGCTGCTCGTGCAGGTGAACATGGTCGAGGTTTTGCTGTAGTGGCTGATGAAGTGAGAGCATTATCACAGCGGACATCTGAATCAACAGAGGAAATTGCTGGTCAATTAGATAAATTAAGAACTATGTCAGGCCAGGTTTCAAGTGAGATGAAACGAAGCTTGGAACGTACTGAAAAAACAGTAGGCTTATCTCAGTCAGCGCAGCAGCAGTTTACTGAAATCACTGAATCAATTGTTACTATTAGTGATTTAAATACTCAAATAGCAACAGCTGCTGAGGAGCAGCAGCATGTTGCAGAAGACATCAATCGAAATGTAATAGAAATTAAAAACGCTGCGGATGATGTCAGTGAGATTGCAACCAGTACCAGTGAAAATGGTGACAAGCTCAACGTTTTATCTGACACATTGACCGCTCTTGTAGGCAAGTTCAAAACATAAGGTGATAAATAATAATTACTTACCACCTTTGTTTATCATTTTTTGAGGAGAGCCTTTAATTCAGCGAGTTGCTGCTTAAGTTCGTTCACTTGCCCCTGAGTTGCTGGTAATGAGTTTGTATCAGCTTTTTCTTCCCGTGCGTTGCGGTGCTCTTCAGACATAACCTCTAAAATAGCGCCAACCATCATATTTAAAAATACAAATGCAGTTAAAAAGATAAACGTAAGGTAAAAGATCCAGCTTAACTTATAAACTGCCATTGTTTCGTACATTACATCTGTCCAATCTTCAAACGTTGCAACTCTGAACAATGTTAGCATCGAGATAGATACATCTCCCCACAGTACTGGGTTTATTTCAGCAAATAGCATACTGCCCATAGCAGCATAAATATAGAAAATCACAAACATGAGTAAGGCAATATACCCCATTTGTGGAATCGCTTTAAGTAACGAATTTACTAATAAGCGTAACTCAGGGATCATTGATACTAAGCGTAGTACGCGGAATATTCTGAGTAACCGAGCGATAAATATTGTCGATCCTGCTGCCGGATATAAACTGCCTACCACAATGATAAAGTCAAAAATGTTCCAGCCTTTGGAGAAGAAATCTTTTATACCTTTACTGGCAATGTAGCGAATAACGAGTTCAACAAGAAAAAATACAGTGATCCCTACATCCATCCAGTGCAAAGCAAGCTCGGCTGTGGGATGTAAAGAATAAGTATGAGCGCCTACAGTTAGCGCAGATATTACAATAACGGCAATAACAAATGATTGAAATATTTTACTTTTATCGATACGCTGGAATAGCTCTTGTAACTGCGACAACATCATAATTCAGCCTTAACGGTAATTAATTCAAAACGTGTGCAATATACAGCAAAATCGCGCCGGATGAATTATTTTTTCGGCATAAAACGTAAGGAATTTTTAATGGTTTTCAATACACTGAAGTTGTTATTTAGTGTTTTATTTGTACTTTCTTTATCGGCTTGTACATCTGACAGTCGTTATCATGAGATTCAATCAGCGCGATTAAATGAGTGTAACTACATGGCTGATAAAGAATATCACGAATGTGTAAAGCGCCAAGAAAGCGGTTACGACGAATACAAAAACAATAGGGCTAACGAGCAAGCATCTAAAAATGACAAAAACTGAAAAACGACTCGATAATACACTTCGCAAAATATTGACGACGGCTTGCGAAAATATAAAAGATGCGCAGCCCGAATTCAGCCATCTAACGCATATAATTAATTTGAAAAAGCCTGATAGTACATTACAAGTCACCTGTTTCTTTATTGATGAGCTCGCACTAGCCCAAGCTAGTAGCCAACAGCAATTACCTTTTATTGAAAGAGAGTTAATTGAGCAGCTTCGAGTCGTGGGCTTAAAGCCCCAGACAATTAATTTTTTAGCATTGTAAGGTGCCCATGTTTTCGAATTTAACTCACAAGAAAAAACAAGTCAGCTTATTGGTGCTGGCTTTGGTGTTTTTTATTTTAGGGATATATCAGATCACAGTATCGCCGAATGGCACACCTATACCCATTTTTAGTAATGGGTTTGTCATTGCAATCGCATTTTGGGCTTTTTCACGTCGTTATAGTGCAAAATTTATAGAGAAATATGCGCTTGAAAATGCAATTACTAGAGATAATAACCAGCTAATTGTAAAGCAGGCACCAATACAAAAAGTATCTCAGGTTGATATTACTCGAATCAGCCAAATTACAATCGCAGACAATTACTTCAGTTGTATACTTGATAACAATGGCCAAGGCTATGATTTTCAAATAATTGGTAAAGCGTGTGACATTGAATTGCATTTGGCCTCAATTTTAACCGCGAGTGAACGCGAAGCTGTCATTATTAGCCTTGTTTAATTTGGTATAGTTTTCACATACAGTTATAATCTAGCAAAATAGTAAAAGAGATATATCATGGCTGTACCTACTCGTTCTGAAATTTCCCCGGGCACTGAAGTCAACATCGTTTTAAAGCAAGATCAGCGAAGTGGCACATTAACTAACGGCATTGTTTCGCGTTTATTGACTAAATCACCTAATCACCCTCATGGCATTAAAGTGCAGTTAGAAGATGGCCAAGTAGGGCGTGTTAAAGAGATTATTTCATGAGTGAGTTTACAGAGTCTGATTTTTGGCAATTAGTCACCGTCGATGATAAAACAGCTGATCCCGAATCTGTCACTCAACGTTTAAAAGAGTTACTTGCTGATTTAGATGACGATAGCCTGATTTCATTTGATAAGCAGTTTAGTCTTTGTATGCGTAAAAGTTATACATGGGAATTATTCGGTGCAGCGTTTGTCATGGCAGGGTGTAATGATGAGTATGGTTTTTCTGAGTTTCGTTGCTGGTTAATTTCGCGTGGTGAAAGTGCATTTAACGCGGCAATTGAAAACCCAGACTCGCTGGCTGATTGTACTCCTGTTTACCATTTAAACGAACAGCCATACCCATACTTAGATGAGTACGATCTTATAGCAGGGCTGCTTTATGAAGAGCGTAATGACGATGAGCTTCCATTTGTTCCGTCAGGCCTTGAACAACCAAAGGGTAAACGTTTTAAAGATAAACCTAAATTTTTAAAGCTAGCTTATCCGCAATTATTTGCTAAATATTGGCAGTAAAACATCCTTAATTTTTACTAATTTGCTTACATGGATGTATAAGCATTTAGATAATATACACTGTTACCTTTATCTGTTAATTTATTTCAAATCTTATTTAAGCTATTTATTTCACACATTATTTTTATTTATTAGTTCGTATACGCTTCCTACTTATTTTTATTTTAAAGAATAATAAAAGTTACCCAAAAGAGATAAATATGTTACATTTGTGTGTTTTTTTCAATAAACACAGACTGTAAAATAATAATATACGACATAGGAATGTTATGTATAAATCATTGTCATTAAGCTTAATTGCATTTAGCTTACTAAATTCTTTTAGTACTGAGGCGGCAATTTCGCAGCGGGTAACTAAATCTTCATCACCTGAAGTTCAAACCCTACTTACGCAAAACTTAACAACTGCACAATCCTCTAACAAGTCATACTTCGTTGAGGTTGAAGGTGTAAGCTCTCATCGCCATAAACCATCAAACACGCTTGCAGTTAAAAAAATGCAGCAATACTTTGCTGGTGTGCCTGTTTGGGGGCAACAAATCCGCGTAAAACCTAATAATAACCATATTAGTGGATTTTTTGCTAAGAATATTGAGGCTTCTGCCCTAAAGTTAACGGCTAATACCGAATTTGAAGTATCTCTGGCTGCGGATGCTTTATTACAAAATGCAAAACTCGGAACGGATTCAACTTTTGAGCTTCTTTCAAATGAGCGTTATATTTATATTGATAATGAGCAGGCACATTACGTTAGGTTAATTGAACTTATCGTGCATGAACAAATGAATGAATATCGTCCCATTGCGCTTGTAAGTGAATCTAACTACCGTATTTTTAAACAGTGGAACAATATTCAATCTGCGCATGGTAAGGGTCCCGGCGGCAATATAAAAACGGGTCAATATGAATATGGAACAGACTTTGAAGCACTAGATATTACGCAAGTTGATGATGTGTGTTTTTTAGAAAATGAAAAAGTTAAAACTGTGACGATGGAATCAGGAAATGAGCCGTCAGAAGCTTTTTCATTTCCATGCGACCGCAATACTCATAAAGAAATAAATGGTGCATATTCGCCTTTGAATGATGCGCATGCTTTTGGTACAGCGGTTTTTGATATGTACCAACAGTGGTACAACACCGCGCCATTAACTTTCCAATTGCTTATGCGAGTTCATAATGGCGATGGTTGGGAAAATGCGACGTGGAATGGTGCAGCGATGACTTTTGGTGATGGCGCTGATAATTTTCATCCACTGGTATCTTTAGACATTGTTTCACATGAAGTAAGTCATGGCTTCACTCAGCAGAATTCCGATCTTTTATACTTCGACCAATCAGGTGGTATAAACGAATCATTTTCTGACATGGCAGGGGAAACAGCCGAGTACTTTTTGCGTGGTCAAACTGACTGGCTCTCTGGTGCTGATATCAGTAAAGTGACTCCAGCTCTTCGTTATTTTGAAACCCCATCACTCGATGGTTATTCCATCGACAATGCGAGTGATTTTTTATATGGTATGGATGTTCACTACAGTAGTGGTGTATTTAACCGTGCTTTCTACTTCTTGTCTAACACTGAAGGCTGGGATCCGCGCAAAGCATTTGAAATAATGCTCAATGCAAATCAAAATTACTGGGTAAATTCTACCGATTTTATTGATGGTGCCTGTGGTGCAATAAACTCTGCGATTGATTTATCTTATAATGCTGTCGATGTTATTAATGCTTTTCAAATTGTTGGAATACAGTGTGACAACATTCAATTCATCGATACTGATGCTGATTCAATGGATGATAACTGGGAGTTAGTATATGGTTTGAATCCTAACTCAGCCGATGATGCCTCACTTGATTTGGATCTGGATGGCTTGTCAAATCTTGAAGAATATCTTGCTAATACCTACCCAAATGATTCTGATTCAGATAATGATGGTTTATCAGACTTTGATGAGTTAAATACTTACCTTACTCAACCAACTAATGCAGATTCTGATGCGGATGTTATGCCTGATGGATGGGAAGTGTCTTTTGCACTTAACCCTCTTGATGGTGCTGATGCTCACTTAGACTTAGATGATGATTCATTCACTAACGTTATTGAGTTTATAGGTGGAAGTGACCCCTCCGACTCTAATTCTTTACCGAGCGTCCTTGAACAAGCAATGTTTAATTTTGATGATGGGCAAGTTCCTAGTGAATTTATCTCATCAAATGTTTCTATGCCTTGGTTAGTAACAGAGGTTGCTGGGTCACAAGGTTTTGCCCTTACTAATAACGATATCGGTGACGCACAACAAACCAGCATTAAGTTTAACTTTTTAAGCGCCGAACAACTCTACCTAAACTTCACGTACATGCTTGTAACTGAGGTTGGTTTTGATTTTCTAAGAGTATATTTAAATGATGAGCTAATTTTAGAAGGCTCGGGTTTAATTGATTGGACTTCATTTTCTGCGCCCATTGCTTCAGGCCTCAATGAATTAACATTTACTTATTCTAAAGATGGCTCTGTCTCCACTGACTTGGATGCTGTATTTATAGACAATATCCATATTGGCACTGAATTCTCCGATACAGATAATGACGGTATGGCAGATTCGTGGGAGTTATTACATGGCCTTGATATCTACAATAGTGAAGATGCTGCTTTAGATTTTGATGAAGACGGCTTATCAAACTTATTAGAGTTTTTAAACGGCGGACTTCCTCGCCAAGCGGACACTGATAGCGATTCTATGCCAGATGGTTGGGAATATAATAATGGTCTTCGCCTCACTGATGCGCTTGATGCACTAGAAGACCCAGATAATGATGGCTTTGATAATCAAACCGAGTATTTTGCTCAAACAGATCCACAGCTTGCCAGCTCTTACCCTGAGTCTTTAAATATTTCATCTTCATTTGAAGCGGCAACATTACCACAATGGATTACTCACTCAGAGGACTCATCAGCCCCATGGTTTATAACCAATGGCTTTGCTACAGATGGTGAACAGAGCATTCGAGCTGGAAATATAGATGACTCGCAGTTTAGCCAGTTTACTATTTCAGGTTTATTTGCAAAAGGCATTTTTACATTCGACTATAAGTTAGAATCAGAATCATGCTGTGATAATTTGTTTGTATTAATGGATGGGATTGAAGTTTTTACAAGTCGAAATAGAAACGACTCTGCTACCATATCGGTTAAATTGGAAATACCGGGTGGTCTACATCAGTTATCATTTAAATATAATAAAGATAGTTCCGCGTCAACAGGAGAAGATACCGTTTGGCTTGATAATTTTATTTATTTTTCTGAAACTGATTTAACCGATAGCGATGATGATCAACTTCCAGATTACTGGGAATTAAAGCATGGGCTTGACCGTTTAGACCCATCGGATGCGTTATCTGATCTTGACGATGATGGTCTCTCTGCTCTGGATGAGTTTAATTTAGGAACAAACCCTTCATCAGGTGATTCTGATAACGATGAGCTTGCAGATGGTTATGAGGTTATGCATAACTTACTACCGCTTGATGCATCTGATGCGAACTTTGATGCTGATAACGATAGTTTCACTAACTTGCAAGAGTTTTATGCGCAAAGTAGTGCCAGCGATTCAACATCAACCCCTCAGCGCTTTGAACAGCTTAATGAGAGTTTTGAAGAGGGAAGGTTACCGAATTACTTTACTGAGCTCGCCCTTAATATTGGTACGTGGGAAAGCAATACACACTGGTCCACTGCCGATAATGCTAGTTTAGCATTATCCCAAAATGACGCTAGGGGTATTGCAGGTTTTGCTATTGCAGGAGTTTTTTCTTCGGGCTTTATTACGCTAGATTATCAGACTAATTACACTAATCTTTTAGAAGTCAGTGTGAATGGTACTGTTGTTGAAGCAGAATACTCCACATCTCGTTTATTATTACCTGTTAGTGAAGGCTATAATATTGTAAAAGTTAAATTTGATTTGGATTTACAATACAGTCAGGGCGTATCATTTGACAATGTAATATGGTTCTCTGAACTTGATACAACTGCAGACTTTGATTCAGATGGTTTGCCTGATTATTGGGAATATGAAAATGGTCTTAATGCATTATATTCATATGATGCGAATGATGACCTAGATTATGATGGTTTATCTAATTTAGAAGAATTTAATCTTCAAACTAATCCACGTGTCAGAGATAGTGATGCTGACGGTGTATATGATAGCGAAGATAGTCATCCAAATGATGCAAGCTTAGGTGAAAATCAAGCCCCTATTTTTGGTAATCTTGAACCTATTACTATAGAAGCAGAGTTTGAAAGTACGTATATTCCAAATGTATTTTTGCCTCAGGTTACAGATAATGGACATCTAGAGCCGCAAGTTTATATACAAAATGGATCTTCCTACCCATTAGGAGAGCATCAAATTAGCTGGGTAGCGCGTGATTTTGTTGGTAATGAAACCACTGCGATTCAAACAGTGACGATTGTTGATACTACACCGCCAGCGATCCGAGAGGGATATTATGTTTCTTTTTATGGTAATACCTTAGCGGGGCTTAAAGATGCTATTAGTAATAACTATGTAATTGATGAGGCTGCATCAGGTATTAGCTCGTTGGAAATTGATAGTAGCTTTATCTTCAGAACAGGCAATGTACAAGTGCCTGTAACGGTGACTGATGGTGCGGGCAATAGCACAACCGGTAATTTAATGGCTAGAATTTACCCTGAAGTGAGTATTCAACCGCATACTCAAGTGTACCAAAATGGTAAAATTGTTGTTGATTTGTTCATTCATGGTGAAAGCCCTTCAAGTTATGCTAGCTTTTCTTTGAATATGAATAATCAAAATTATTACTTTTATACCTATTTGTATGGTCCGATCAAAGTTGAACTAGAACGCCCTTCTTCTCAAAGTCCTGCAATTATTAAGCTTAATGGCAACAGTAATGTTTTTGTTGGCAAGAACGACACCAGCACGTTGGTATATTTAGAAGAACAGGCTTCGCCTACGTTAACAGTAGACTTACGTCAAAATGGTAAGGTAATTAATAAACATGTGCAACGTTCATTAAATGACTTCTTTGCAGAAATTAAAATTTTAGGCCTACCTTCATCAACTTCTCAGCATGATCTTGAATTAGAGGTTTCTCCAAATATTGCGTTTACTCAATATCATTCGAGTGAGTCTGTTTGGACTATTAATTTTGATCCAAATACGCTTGATGGCGACATTTTTGAACTATCAGTGACAGGTAAAGTTGATAATGAAGTTGTGGTATCTAAAGTTATTAATTTGCAAGTGATAGACGATGTTTCATTTGATGATCGTGAGGTTGATACCGATGGTGATGGTATACCTGATTTTGAAGAAGGCCTGGGTGATGGTGACAAAGATGGAATTGTTGATTACTTAGATAACTCCGCACTTACTCACACTGCTATATTGGCATCTGGAGATTCTGTACAGAGTGTAGACCAATTCAATCATATATCTGTAGGTACAATTAAGGAAAGCTCAAACAACGGTACTATTGCCAATATGTCTATTAATGAGCAGAGCTTAACTGAATATTTTCCTGAAGTGGATATAGTTGAACCACATTTTCAAGCTAAGAGTGATTTGGTTAACTTAAATATCACCCTTGCAAATATGGCAAGTAGTGCTGAAATTGCGATACCTCAAAGTGTTAATTCACTATTAAGTTCTCACCTGCAAGTCCGTGTATTATCACATATGGGGTGGCAGTCTGTTCCTGCTCTAACGGGAAATGTGTACGATAACCTGTGTTCAGGTTGTGTTGCCTTTGGTATTGTTGATGGCGGTGAGTTTGACCTTGATGGCAAAGTAAATGGTGAAATTGAGGTTGTTGCAAAGTTAGCCGAAGAGAGCCTTAATCAAGCACCTGTATTAAACGCATCAATTCCGCAAAGTATTGATGAGTTAACTGAGGTTGAGCTTGATGCATCAGGTACTGTTGACCCTGACGGTGATACGTTAACGTTTGATTGGAAGGTTGAACATCCACAGCTGTCTATAAGCAATACTGATACTCAGGGTAAAGTCATCCTTAATGTGGCTGAGTTAATAGAGTCAACGGAGGTGATTGTAAACTTAGTTATATCTGATGGGTATGAGCAATTTACGCATGATTTTAAAATTAATGCACTGCATATCAATCAGTTACCAAGTGTTGAGCTCAGTGATTCAACGATTACTGCAGATGAAGAAACTGAAGTTACAGTTACAGCAACAGCCACAGATAAAGAGTCAACTGAACTTATTTATACGTGGATACAAACACAGGGTATTGAGGTCGTACTTGAAAATGAAAACACCAATACACTTAAGTTTGTAACGCCAAATGTATCTCAGTCGACAGAGCTTGCGTTTAAAGTTGTTGTATCTGATGGCGAGGCTGATGTTGAACAAGCGGTTACAGTGACTGTGAACGATGTACCACAAGTTGTTCAGCCTACTAAGTTGGATGATAAGAAAAGTGGCGGTGGTTCATTCGCTCTGATGCTTCTATTGCTTCTGGCAACTTTGGTATTGAGACGGTCGCAGTATAGTCGTTACGGCTAGCATTCAATGAATATTTAACAAATCAAAACCCCTGATATTTATCGGGGGTTTTGCTTTTAGGGTAAAATGATATGGATCTGAAATTGTGTTCTGTGAGTATGTTATGATATTCGTACGTGCAAAAATTATGGTTTTTTTAATGCGTTATTTTAAACTGATACTACTTAGTAGCTGTGTATTATTAACAATTCAGCTTCAGGCACAAGTTGTTTTGCCTAGTAATAAAACAAAGTTTGAAAGCTTATTTAATAGTAAAGCTGGCTCTTACACATTATTAAATGGTGATCCAACCTTTTGTGATTCTGGTCAACTTAAGTGGCTTGATGATACTCAGCCTGATTTAGGTTTTAGCTTAGGTAATTTAATTACATTTAACGGACTTCATAACGGTACACAAACCAATAAAGTGCCCAATTTTTGTTTAGTCACGACTAAATTTAAATACACCAGTGAAGGTATAACCATGGCTCTTCGTCATGACCGGTGTGACAACCCTGAAGACTCACTTGATAGTAGCCAAACACTGCGCTTTTTGGCGGGTAACAAACTACAATACACTGTTGAAGATACGGATGTTATGTGCAATTTTGAGCTGCAGCGTTTATAAATCACATGTTATTTTAGGTAACGCATGCCAACGAGTTGTGTAATGGGGCGATAAGTACTCGCGTTGCATATGCCATGACTGTGTTTGTTGTTGGCTTGCCAATGATAATGTATTACTGCCGTAACGTTTGTTTATAGTATCTAAGCATTGCATAAGCTTGCTATTATCTTTTGACACAGCAAATAAATCTGGTTGTTGAAATTGTACAGAGCTTAACTCTAACGCTCCCACACCACACTTATAAAACTGTATGCCAGGTTGATAGAGTTGATCAAATAACTGATTAACAGCACTGGCTAATACGCAACTATCGGAGCTTGGGGTTGCAAAGTCATAGACTAAAGACTTTTTATAGTAGATTTGTTCGTGTGCGGAGCTTGCAACAAACAATAAAAGCCTTTGAGTGACAGAGCGTTGTTGGCGAAGCTTTTTCCCAACAGTAACGCAGTGGCTTACTAATGCTGTTTTTAATGCTATTGGATCAGTTAACCGCTTACCAAAACTGCGAGTCGAAAATATTTCGCGTTTATCTTGACGTACTTCATCCCAGCTCAAACAAGTTACTCCGTTAAGCTCGTTAACGGTGCGCTCAAGTACGACACTAAATTGTCTTTTTATACGCCGAGGTTCTTGCTGCGCCAAATCAAGCGCTGAATGTATATTCATTAATTTTAATTTTTTTGCAATCCGTTTACCCACACCCCATACATCGCTTACATCCATCATGCCTAGTACGTGTTTGCGTGCGCTTTCATCATCAATAACGGCAACACCATTAAAGCCACTAAGCTTTTTAGCTGCATGATTGGCTGCTTTTGCTAAAGTAGGGGTTGGGCCAAACCCAACTCCTACAGGAAGCTTGGTTTCTTGCCACACGGTACGGCGGATCTGATGTCCATAGTGATGCCAATCACTTATTAAGGGTGTAAAACCGTTAAAGCATAAAAACGATTCATCAATACTATAAATGTGCTGATTGTCACAAAAGCGGCTTATTACATTCATCATTTTATCGCTCAAATCAGCGTATAACTCATAGTTAGATGAACGAACAATCACGTTATGCTTAGCAAGTAAGTGTTTTACTTTAAAGTAGGGCTGAAACTTAGGAATATTTAATTTACGCGCAATAGGGCATACAGCGCAAATACAGCCATCGTTGTTAGTCAGCACCACAACGGGTTTAGTACGGATAGCTGGGTCATATACTTTTTCGGCACTGGCATAAAATGATACTGCATCAACTAGGGCATACATTGGTGTAACTCAGGGCTTAAACGGTGTAGGCGAATTGAGCGCGTGACCACGCCTTCTAATTGAAACTCATCACTGGCTGAAAGCTGAACAGGCCCATAGGCAGGAGATGCTGACAATAACTGTGCGTTAGTTCTATCAAGTAATTTACACACAAATAGGCCATTTAAATTGGCCACAATCACATCGCCATTTTTAGCGTCTTCAGCTCTGTCAACTAACAGTAAATCGCCATCAAAAATACCCACGCCTTGCATTGACTCCCCAGAGGCAACACCGATAAACGTAGCATCTGGGTGTTTTATTAATAATTGATCAAGCGATAAGCCTAATTCTTTGTATTGCGCTGCAGGAGATTCAAATCCACACACGCCAGCTTCGATATAAATAGGGATAACACGCATACTAAAACACACTTAACTGTATATTTGTACAGTATAGTACTTGGCAAGTTAAAATGCCAAGGGTTAGATCAGTATGCCAAGCGCAAACGATCTATTTTACTCATGTTTTATATTGCTGATCATAGTGTTAGCTGTATGCAAAAAATTATTAGTTTGGTTTTGATCCTGCTCACCCGCAGCGGTAAACGAGAAAAAACAACGTTTGTCGTTTTCATCGGCACGTTCGTACAGTCACACGGTAGCTCTGAGTTACCAGCCAGTGCTACCGTTCATGTACCTGATAAGCAGGGTATTACTGACTTAGCTACAATCAAAAATAACTACCACGTTAATTAGTTTGTTAGCGAGCAACCAAGCACTGATTTAATTAATGCCGTGAGCACTCAATTAGGCCAAAGTCATATCAAGCCGATATTGTTCATCTTGAGTCTTCATTGGTGCGTGAAATAAACCCCCTCGTACGTGAACGCTTTACGATTGAACGCGAGAATATTGTGTTCAGCCTATTGGAAACAAGGCATAACAGCTGATGGTTTTAAAGTCGAAAAACAGCACCAATCAAATGCCTTAACGGCATTTGAAAAATAAAGTTACGGCACCACTTTACATTTACATTGAATATAAATAGAGCGTGTTATGAGCGTACTTAACAATATGCACTTTTCATTGTTAGAGCTTAGCCCAATGAAAGAGCATGAAACAGTCTCGCAAACACTGGCAAACAGTGTTGCGTATGCACAAAAAGCAGATGAGTTAGGTTTTAATCGCTTTTGGATGGCTGAGCATCACAATATGCCGGGTATTGTATGTGCAGCAACATCGGTATTAATCGGGCATATCGCTGGGCAAACACGTAATATCCGTGTTGGTGCTGGTGGCGTAATGTTACCCAACCACCCACCGCTTATCGTGGCAGAACAGTTTGGTACATTGGAAAGCCTTTACCCCGGGCGTATTGATTTGGGTTTAGGTCGTGCCCCTGGTAGCGACCATATAACAAGCCGAGCACTTAGACGTGATGAGCGCAGAGCTGAGAATTTTGCCGATGAAGTTACCGAGCTGCAATCATTACTAGGCCCAAATGATGGTGGCTCCCCAGTACGCGCAATACCTGGCGAAAACACTAATGTGCCCATTTTGTTGCTTGGCTCTAGTTTATATAGCGCCCAATTGGCAGCTGAAAAAGGCCTGCCTTATGTTTTTGCAGGCCACTTTGCGCCGCGCTTTTTATACGATGCAATCACCTTGTACCGTCGCGAATTTAAACCATCTGATGTATTAGACAAACCCTATGTCATGCTGGGGTTACCTGTTGTAGCAGCAGATACAGATCAACAAGCACAACACTTAGCAACCACGTCAAAACAACGAGTGCTGGCACTATTACGCGGCCATGCTCTTTGGTTAAAGCCTCCGGTTACGAGTATGGATGAGCTTTGGAATGAGCAAGAGCAAGCACAGGTTGATAACTTTTTAGGTTTATCAGTTGTTGGCGGCCCAGCGACCATTAAACATAAGCTTGAGATGATAATAAAAGAGCTTGGGGTCGATGAGTTTATTTTTACCAATGATCTATACCACAGCCAAGATAGACACAAAGCGCTTGAAATCTTAACCACATTAAAAAATAGCTAAATTAAGCAAGCATACATTTTGCGCTTGCTATTGTAGCTATACAGCAAAACAGCGGTAAACCATGCAGTTTACCGTTTTGTTTTATTAATCAGTTCGATTCATACAATCAATTTTAACGTTTTATAAAAACTCATTAGAATGAAGGTATAGACTAAAAAACATATTTAAAGGAAGGCTCATAGTGAAACCTCAAGACCCTGAAACCACCGATACTTTCAATAAAACAGCATTGATAGCTGAAGGGGGCGGTCAGCGAGGAATTTTCACAGCAGGTGTACTAGATGCATGGCTTGAGCACCAATACGACCCATTCGACCTTTTCATTGGCACATCAGCAGGCTCACAAAACCTAACTAGTTTTCTTTCACGCCAAAAAGGCTATGCTAAACGTCTTATTAGAGGTTTATCTCGCAACAAACGATTCTTTCAATTAGGAAGAGGGCTTGTGGGTAAAAGTATCGTGGATCTTGATTGGTACTTTGATAAAACCACAGAGTTTAATCGTGCACTTGATTTCAAAACGGCTAAAACAAGTTTAGGTGAAAGAGAACTGTTGATCACAACCACAAACGCTCGCGATAGAAAACCGTATTTTTTGTCCCCAACCGGTGAAGATAAACAATGGCGCGAGCTATTAAAAGCGTCCAGCGCGTTACCATTTTTATATAAGCAAGGCGTTAGATTAACTCCTTGGCTTGATAAACCTGCTGCTAATGAAGATCTTAAAATCACTGATTATAACGCGCACTCAGATAACTTCTTTTTAGACGGCGGGCTTGCCGCGCCACTACCTGTTAAAGAGGCCTATAACCGTGGCGCAAGAAAAATCGTGGTAATAAGAACCGTTGATGAGAACTTTCAAGCGCAAACTGCGTGGGTTCAAAAGCTTAGAACATTTGCATGTGCATCGGGCTACTGCCCAAAAACACTTGATTACTTGATTCAACACGAGCAAGCATATCTGGACGAGCTATCATTTATAGCCAATCCGCCTAGTGATGTAGAAATTATACAAATTTTTGCAGACGAAAAGCTGCACAGTAAATTATTAGGCAGCTCTAACGACGATTTACGCTTTGATCATAAGCTAGGTGTAAAGGCTGGCCGGGCTTATTTAGAAAGCCAAAACGCACGTATAGTAGATTACGCACAGAGCTACGCCATGTAACTGTGTATCAACGCTTAAACTTAAATTACCACTTAAGTTTAAGCGTTGGTAAAATACTCGGAAAATTAAAACTATGCTTTTTTTAAACTTATCGATGGCTTTTTATTGCTAATCGTCGCCCCTAATAAAATAAGCGCTAAAGCTATAAATACTGACCAACTAAAGGGAGCCTGCAAGGCGAGTATTAAAATAAAGGTAGAGAGCACCGGCGTTAAAAAACTCAATGAGGCTAATAGCGATCGGTTACCAAATTTTAAGCCATGATCCCATAAATAAAATGCACCACCTACTGGGCCTAATCCCAATAAAATAGCACCTAGCCATTGTGAGACAGACAAACTAATAACGGTCGTTTCAAAATAAAAATGTGCAAAAAGGGCAAGCACTGCCACAATAAGTGAAAGCCAGCCTATGTCATCTACATGGCTATCAAATTGCGACATTAAATAAGAATAACTAGACCAAAGTACTGCGCAGCAACCTGCAAAAAAGTACCCTAAGTAATACTCACTATTGATAGATAATCCACTGCCATCGGTAATTAAACTAAGCGTGCCTAAAAACCCCAGTAATCCCCCTAATATTGCTTTAAATTTAGACCCTGGGGTAGCCACAAATACACCCAGTAATAATGGCCAAAGATACACTATTAAGCTTACCTCTATTAAGGGGCCGTACTTTAAAGCCATAAAATAACAAAAGTGAAAACCAAATAAACCAGTAACACCTATTATCATTTGTTTTTTAGAAAGCTTAGGAGGGGTTAATAATGGCTGTTTTGAAGCAAAACGCTTTACTAATAAAATAATAAAAGAGAGTGCAAAACACATAAAAAGTAACTGAAAAGCAGGGAGCGCTTTGGTTAAATTACCCAGTAAAGCTAAAAGCCCCCACAAAAATATTGCTAAAAAACCTATGTGTGTTGCCATTAATTATCCTCCGTAAATACTATTTACTGAGTGTATCAATACAGGCTTTTAAAAAATGTGCTAAAAAGACGGTGTTATTGTTTGCTATGACGTAATTTAACCTACGCTCTGCTTAAGCTTGATTTATTATCTCGTGTTTAGGTTATCTATATTATTGCTTTGCAAATGCTTTAGGTGGCTGACCAAAGTATAAATTAAACCGGCGGCTAAACGCAGAGGCATCGTTATAACCAATGCGCTCGCCCACTAAAGCAATCGGTAAGTCTGAATGGGTTAAAAGGGCGCGAGCGTGCTGCATTCGCAACATAGTTAAATATTGCAGTGCACTCATAGTGGTACTTTTTTTAAACACAGTTTTAAATTGCGTAACGCTTAAACAGGCTATATCGGCCAGCTCTTTTAACGTGTAGGGGTACGCTAAGTTTTGCTTAACAATGGTTATTACATTATCTATTCGCTTATCAATATTACTGTGGCTACTTTGCTCACAAAGTAATAAGTAAAATAAATCAAAGGTTGAACTAGTAAGCTTTTCATCGCTAACAAAAAGCAGTTGCTGCTCTATAAACTGTAAGTAACTTAATAAACGACTATCTATTGAGATTTTAGGGCATAAAAGATGAATAAGGTTTTCAGGTAGCGCGTCTAAATCTGCCACAATAAAACGCGCGGCTTCATCGGCCGTAAAGGCATGCACCACGTTTTTCTCTATAACGATACAACTACCCGTACTAACCGTTGTTTTAAAGTCATTATTTAACGTTATGAAAATTTCACCGTGTAAGGGTAAAACAAGTTGATGGTAATTATGCTGGTGGCGCTTTATATCTTGCGAATAATACCGAATAGAAAGCTTATTCATTGCCTACTCCATTACCTAATAAATAACCCGAGTATTGCCTAAAATACTTTAAGTAAAACATGGCGTTAATAAAACCTAAGTAGATGATAATAATATACTGGTTTCGCTATTTAAAATGCCTTCTATTTCGCGCACTTGCCTAAGTACGCCATCAAACTCACCTAAATTTGCAGCCTGTATTTCAGCCACTAAATCCCAAGCACCGTTGGTTGTATGTAACTTTGTTAGCTCTGGTATGCCGCGAAGGGTTTTAATTACCTGCGATGTAGATTTTCCCACCACTTCCACCATCATTATTGCTCTTACAGCCTCGGTTTCGATGTGTTCATGTACACGCACCGTAAAGCCTAATATAGCGCCCGATGAAACTAAACGGTCTAAGCGATTTTGCACCGTCCCGCGTGACACCTTTAAAACATCGGCTAGGGCTGAAATAGAAGCGCGGCCATCTTTTCGTAATTCGGCTATTAATGCGTTATCTAAGGAGTCGTAAATGTACGGGGTCATAAAACGCCTTGGGTTATGTGTTTATTACAAATTACTAAATTTGTACTTTAATGCATAGCAATTTGCTAAAAAATAATACTATTTGTATGAACTTTTGGCATTTTAACTGTCACCTCTGGCCTATAAACTTATTTCAATTAACTTATTTAGTCATTAAAGAGGTATTTATGAGTCATTTTATAGCAGAGCCAAAACAAGGTGTTCCATTTGTTAGCGTACAGGCAATGGCCAAACTTATAAATAAAGTCGGAATAGAAAACGTTTTGCTTGAGCTTACCCAAAGATTAGAACGCGACTTTGCTCGCTGGGACGAATTTGATAAATCGCCACGTTATGCGGCGCACTCTACGGATGGCGTAATAGAGCTTATGCCCGTAAGCGACGGTAAAATGTTTAGCTGTAAATATGTAAATGGTCATCCAAAAAACACCTTTAAAGAACTTCAAACCGTGGCCGCGTTTGGTATTTTGTCGGATGTTGATAGCGGCTATCCGGTTATGATCAGCGAAATGTGCTTACTCACGGCCTTACGCACAGCGGCTACATCGGCGCTTGTGGCAAAGTATTTAGCACCCAAACATTCAACAACGCTTACATTAATTGGTAATGGTGCACAGTCTGAGTTTCAGGCATTGGCTTTTAAAGCTGTAATAGGCATTACCCACATTCGTTTATACGATATTGATAAAAACGCCTCTAAAAAAGCCTACAACAACTTAAGTGGCTATGGATTAAATGTAACTATATGCAATAGCGCAGAAGAAGCCGTGCAAGGTGCGCACATTATTACAACTTGCACAGCCGATAAAAAAAATGCCACTATTTTAACCAGCGATATGATCCCGCAAGGTGTTCATATTAATGCGATTGGTGGCGATTGCCCTGGTAAAACAGAGCTTGATTCGCAATTGTTAGCGCGCGCAAATGTGTTTGTAGAGTATGAGCCGCAAACCAGAGTAGAGGGCGAAATACAGCAAATGGACGAAACCTTTGCCGTGACTGAGTTTCATAAAGTAATTAATAAACAATCACCTGGGCGTACAAATAACAATGAGCTTACTATTTTTGATGGGGTAGGTTTTGCGAGCGAAGACTTTACCGCGCTGATTTATATTAAAGACGCGCTGGTGGTTGCGGGTGAGTTTTCATTACTTGATTTAATTACACAACAAGCCGATCCGCGTAATTTATTTTCGGTACTTAATAGTGTGCAAACATCAAAAACATCAAAAACAAATAAGCAAGAGCAAGTTGCATGAGCCACATAAAGCAAGCACCAACAGCGGTGGTTATGGTGCGCCCGCATCACTTTACATCTAACCCACAAACTATGTTAGACAACACGTTTCAAAGTACCTGCAACTCACAAAACCAGAGCCAGCTTGCCTTTGACGAAGTAACTAATGCGGTTAAATTATTACAAAACGAGGGCGTAACAGTTCATCTTTTTGAAGACGAACATACACACACGCCCGATTCTGTGTTTCCAAATAATTGGTTTTCTACTCATCAAAGTGGCGAGCTAGTTATATACCCAATGTACGCAGAAAACAGAAGGTTAGAATATCGAAAAGATATTATTGATTTTTTGACTAATCAATATAAAGTGTTATCTGTGACTGATTATTCATTTTTAGCGAAAGAAAATGCGTTTCTAGAAGGCACAGGATCGCTTGTTATTGACCACCCACATAAGCTTGCTTATGCAGTAGAATCGAAGCGCACTACTAAAGCTGTGATTAATACAGTATGCGAGCAATTAAAGCTAAAACCTGTTGTATTTAATGCCTACGATGAGCAAGGTACTGCGGTTTATCATACTAATGTACTGATGTGTGTAGCCACAGAGTTTGCCATGATCAGCTTAAATATGGTGCCAAATAGTCAACACAAACAATTAACTAGCTATTTTAAACAAAGCCATTTAGAAGTAATAAACTTAACTAATGAGCAAATAAATAGCTTTTGCGGCAATGCAATAGAGCTACAAGGTACAAATGGTCGTATTTTAGCCCTCTCACAAACGGCGTTTAATGCACTTACAACCGAGCAAAAAGCAGCAATACAAAAAACAGCTAAACTTGTTCCGTTACCTATACCAACCATAGAGTCGGCGGGAGGTTCGGTTAGATGCATGATTGCGGGTATACACCTGCAAAGTAAATAACCTACCACTAGGTCAACATTCTAAGGCAGCTTAGCTCCGCTAAGCTATGGCTAACATGCATTATTAAATGCAAATTACTCAACTACTCGCTGAGTAAAACATAATAAATACAAAGGATTAGCCCATGTTCGATACCGTAGTAAAAAGTGTGAATGACCTATTATGGGGCGAAGGCCAAATACTAATTTATATACTACTATTTGCAGGTATTTGGTTTTCAGTACGTTTAAAAGCAATTCAACTTGTTAAATTTAAGCACATGTTTAGCCTGTTAAAAGGCAGTAGTAAGTGTAATAAAAACGATATTTCATCATTTCAAGCGCTCTGTACTGGGCTGTGTGCCAGAGTAGGCACAGGTAATTTAGCCGGTGTGGCTGTGGCAATATCACTCGGTGGTAGCGGAGCCATATTTTGGATGTGGATGATTGCCATTTTAGGCATGGCCACAGGCTTTGCTGAAAGCGTACTGGGGCAAGTGTATAAAGTACGCGATAGTAACGGCGAATTTAGAGGCGGGCCTGCTTATTACATTCAACAAGGTATAGGCAGTCGTGCATTTGCTATTGTGTTTGCCGCCTGTTTGTTTTTAGGTTACGGCTTTACCTTCAGCGCAATGCAAACCAATACTATAACCGATGCACTTAATTACGCGTTTGAAATTCCAAACTTTTATTCTGGGATTGTTATTACTGTTCTTGCAGGGTCGATTATACTCGGTGGGTTTAAAGCAATCGCCCGATTTGCCGAGCGCGTTGTACCAATCATGGGCATTGTATTTGTATTAGCGGCGGTGATCATCACCCTTATCAACTTCACCCAAGTACCTGCCATGCTTAAAGATATATTTTTATCAGCGTTTGGCTTGCAAGAAGCTGGTGCAGGCGCCATGGGGGCAGCCATTAAAAATGGTATACAACGCGGCTTATATTCTAATGAGGCTGGCGCGGGAAGTGTGCCCCATGCATCGGCTAGTGCCAGTCCAATGCCAAACCACCCAGCGACGCAAGGCTACATACAAATGTTAGGGGTGTTTTTCGATACCATCGTATTGTGTAGTTGTACCGCCGTTATTATTTTATTGGCTGATGTAGATATAAGCGGTGAGATGGAAGGCATACGCTTAACGCAAAGCGCTATGACCTCACACTTAGCGCAAGGCGGCGTGTATTTTGTAGCCGCTGCCATTACTTTATTTGCTTTTACCTCGGTGGTTGCTAACTACGCCTACGCCGAAAGTAACCTCCACTTATTTAAGCTCGATAACAAAGTAGGGCGCAGTATTTATACTTTGCTTTATTTATCAATGATGTTGTGGGGCGCATCAGCCACCTTAAAACAAGTATGGGATTTAGCTGATATTGCGTTAGGGTTAATGACAGTAGTAAACGTTATCGCTATTATACTACTCACACCGACCATTTTGTCTGTTACTAACGACTACCACGCACAAAGAGACAAAGGCATAGAGCCTGAGTTTAAGGTAAAAAACGTAAAAGTGCAGGGCAAATGTGAAGACGGAATTTGGGATTAAGATTAAAGTTTAAGTGTGTTTTTATTGCATAAATATTCACTTTTAAGTTTAGCTTTAATAACATTAAACTGCGACTCTACAGGTAGTATTTTTAGATGATCGACATTTATGCAGGTAAAACTGCAGCAACAATAATAAACGAACAAGGTTTCAAGCCTGAACTTTTTACATCATTTTTAGGCGCAAGTGGCGGGCCGAAATGGTTTACCTTATTTGGTTTCGATAAATACCTTTTTGGCGAATTTTTTAAAGGTAGAACGCAGCAATTAAACTTAATTGGTTCATCTGCGGGGGCATTTCGTGCAGCGTGTTTTTCACAAAACGACCCAGTAGCGGCCATAACACGGTTAGCAAAATCCTACAGTGAAACTCGTTATGAAACCAATAAACCAACCCCTGAAGAAATAACAACCAAAGCGCGTGCCTTACTTGAAGAGGTTTTTGGTGATAACGGCGTTGCTGAAATAATAAATAACCCTGTGTTTAAATCTCATTTTATTGTAGCAAAATCAAATGGTTTGGTTGCAAGTGAGCGAAAAGCATTACAGTTATTAGGCTTAACCAAAAGCTATTTAAGTAATCGCGTACATCGCCGATTTTTAACTAAGCAATATGAGCGTTTTATTTATCAAGCTCCCAATAGCAATTTTGAAATTGAAGACAGTTATCAATTTAAAACCACACAATTGGATTTAACCACTGATAATTTAAAAGATGCATTACTCGCATCGGGCTCGATACCGTTGGTCATGCAAGGTATAAAAAATATTGCCGGTTCACCTCCTGGTATGTACCGCGATGGCGGCATTATTGATTACCACTTCGACTTAAAAATTAATAATCCGGGGCTAATTTTATACCCACATTTTAATAGTGATCCAAAAGCAGGGTGGTTTGATAAAAATTTAAAACGTACTGTCGCACCAGAAAACTACGACAACGTAGTCATGATTTCACCATCACAAGAATTTGTTATGGGCTTACCTTACGGAAAAATTCCAGACAGAAACGACTTTACAGATCTTGATGCCGACACCCGCATTAAATATTGGAATACCGTATTTAGTGAAACCGAAAAACTAGCAGATGCCTTAGATAAACAGTTAAACAATACGCTAAAACTCATCCCATATCCCTAGGTAATATCAATAAGGTAATTGTAATTGTAATTGCTTATTTTCATGATTCAACTATCATTGAACTAGTTGATTTTGAATGAAGAAAAACCATATTATGCCTTTTAGCAGCTTAGATTTACTTGAAAACGAAAAACAAAGTAAAGCTTATGAAAAACGTACTCGATATGTGGAAATCGTCGCAAAAGCATTAGCGCTTGGCTGTATTTTACTGTCTGTTTTATCAATTTCTGGTTACGTTTTTTCTGCACCTCAATTATACAGGCCGATTTCTGGGGGCTCAGCGACACACCCACTTACAGCTATTACAATTATACTGATCGGTTTAAGTGTTTTTTTAGAGCATAAAAAATACTTTACGATTTTGAACCCCTTGTTAGCAATAGCTGCCTTAATTACGTCACTGATGGTGACCGTTGATATTGCTACTAATACTACTTTTACTCGCCATATCACGCCTTTTTCACACACTATAAGTTCAGAAGTGAGCGCTGGCTTGTCTAATTCCATGGGCATAAATACAGCCATCATGATGATTTGTTTATCCTGTGCATTGTTGTTTGGTAGTTTGAATAAAATTATGATTGCGCAATTTACAGCCTTTATCGGTTTAGCTGTACCAATGCTGTCAATTATTGGATATGCCTATGGAATTAAAAGCTTCTTTGGAAATATGTCAATACTAACAACGACCTATGGAATATTTCTTGGCCTGAGTGTGTTGTTTATTCATGCAAAATATGGTGCTGTACATGCATTATTATCACCGCATATTGGTGGGCGAATTGCCCGATTTCAGGTACTAATAGGGTACTTTGTACCAATCACAATTGGCTATTTATTTATTCAGTCATTGGTTTCAGTAAAACTAGAAGATTTATTTGGTTTATACGTTGTTGTAATCTCATGGTTTATAATTATATTAATTATCACAAGTGCAATATTTCAAGAAAAAATTGATGAAAAAAGGCGTGCTGCAGAACTGGCATTACTACAAGCGGCAACACATGACAGTTTAACTGGCATAGCTAATAGGCGGCATTTTATGGAGTTAGCAAAAAGCGCACTTGAGAAAAGTACTTTTAACGCTGCTGAGACTTACATTTTGATGCTTGATGTTGACCACTTCAAATCCGTAAATGACAGAGCTGGTCATGCAATTGGCGATAAAGTACTAATTGCTATCGCATCAACATTAAATAATTGCGTACGGGAAACAGACTCAGTATGTAGATTAGGTGGTGAAGAGTTCGCAGTTATATTACCAAATATAGATAAAGATGGTGCAGAAGTAACTGCAGAAAAAATCAGAACGGCTATAGAAAGAACAGATATTCCTGAATACACTGATATTTATGGCCAAGTTACAACATCGATAGGTATTGCAAAAGCTGAAGAAAACGAGACTATTGATACTGTTTTAACAAATGCCGATAAAGCACTTTATTTAGCAAAAGAATCTGGGCGAAATAAGTCTGTACTTTATAAGCCACAAGAGACGTAATACTAAAACTGCACGACATAATAGTAGTCGTGCAGTTTATAAGTTCTAGTTAGTAAGGTGTAAGCTAAAATATTATAAACAACCCATAAATTACGTTATGTTAAATTACTTGGTATGAATTAAAGTGGGCGTAATTACACAAACTAGCCCACTTTTAGAAGGGTTTTTAAGGTTTAATTTAGCTCAGAATCTACCCAGAACTTAGTGCCTTTTAGTACAGCTTGTAATGCCAGGCCATTTTCGGTTAATGAATAAACAGTTACTTGATCTGCAATAGCTTCAGCAACTATAGCCCCTCCTTGATCTTGATATTTTGCGGCAGCATCGGCATTTCCACCAAAGGCCCAACCATGTTCAACAAAGCGGTTTAATGCAGCTTGATCATGAAAAACCATAACAACATTAAAGTCTTTAACGCCTAAACCAAGGCCTAAACCAGCTTCACCCATATTCATATAAGTTGATTTACCCGTTAGGTTATTTTTTACTACGCCATAGCCACCACCAAAACTTGCAAGCACTACATTTACATTGGCATTATCGAAAACAGCATAACCGGCAGAGCTGGCAATTTGTTGTTTAACATCAGGCTTTTCTGTATATAATTTGGCTAACGTATCTGCACGCATGTTTTGTACTAAATTACGCTTTTCATTTGGCGAGGCACTGCCAGTTGTCGCACACCCTGATAAGATTAAAGTTAGTGTTACTAAACTTAAAACAATTAATGTTTTCATATGCTTTCCTTAAACACCGACGGTAGCAAAAACTAACAACAGCTTTCACTTACTTAATGTCCAATACTAGACAGTATCGGACTTAAAGATTAAACTGTAACTAATTTATTTTAATAGAAATTAGCTCAATATGCTTGTTGCTTTGGTCGATACATTAAAACAATTACGATATCAAATTGCTCACCTCGATGATGATACGTTGCAATCAGAATACCCAGAACTTAATAACTTTATACAGCAAGTTGGCTTGACTGTGACTGAATCAAAAGAAGATCTGGTATTTTTATATCAATTTTTATATGTGTATGGGCGTAAATCTGAAGCGACCTATAATCGGTTTAGAAATGAACTCGAACGTTTTTATTTATGGTCTTGGTTAATTGCTGAGAAATCAGTTTTTGAATTAAAGCGTGAAGATATCGAAGGTTATGTGGATTTTATGGTTGAGCCAGATTCAGCTTGGTCAACTACTTCAGTGCAATGGCGTTATAAAGATGAGCAAGGAATACGACGGCTAAACAAGAATTGGCGCCCTTTTATGCGCAAGGAATCAATTGCTAGCCAACAAACTTTAGCTGCAATGTTTACTGCACTTAATGTATTTTATAAATTTGCTATTCTAGAAGAAAAAACATTTGCTAATTTTGTTCCGGTTGTTAAAAAGAACAGTCCGTATTTAGTTGTGCAATCTCAAATTAAAATACCTGATACATTGAGTGATATACAATGGGAATATGTGTTTGGTGTTACTCGAGATAAGTGTGTACAACAACCTGATTTTGAGAGAAACCTTTTTACTTTGGCCTGTTTAAAAGGCTTATATCTTCGTATTTCAGAATTATCAGAGCGCCCGCAGTGGTCACCTGTGATGTCTCACTTTTGGCAAGATAATGATGGTTTTTGGTTTTTACGAATAATGGGTAAAGGTAATAAATTAAGGGATGTTACGCTTAGTGAAGATTTTATAGAATACTTAAAACGATATAGGTTATACAGAGGGTTAACTGCCCTGCCTCGTGTTGATGAATCAGATCCACTTGTTCATAAAATCCGTGGTCAAGGTGGCATGACTGTTCGTCAAATACGTAGGTTAGTACAGCAAAGTTTCGATCTTGCAAAGCAATCATTATTAGATGATGGTTTTACAGATGATGCAGAGCAATTAGAATCGGCAACTGCACATTGGTTACGTCATACTGGTGCTACCCATGATGCACAAACCAGACCGTTAAAACATTTATCTGAAGATTTGGGTCATGCAAAAATAGCGACGACTGATCAAATTTATATTCAAACGAATATAAAAGAGCGCGCAAAATCTGGAATTAAAAGGAAAATTTGATGGAATACTTTGTATTAGCAACGGTTGGCTTAGCTTTTTTGGCCTATTCAATTTCTATTAGACAACTAGAGGTAGTTGAAGTAACAGGCCCGATGTTTTTTGTTTTAATAGGGATGCTGATTGCTTTTTTTATCCCCGATGTTTCTATCGAATCAAAATATTATAGTGCTGATCTGAGTAAGTTATTACCATTAATTGAATTAACCTTGAGTATATTCTTATTTACTGATGCAGCAAAAACTAAACTTTCAGTTTTAAAGCATAGCTTTCAATACCCTAGCCTATTATTATTTTTAGCCTTACCGCTCACTTTATTTTCAGGAATTGTGGTTGCGAGCTTAATGTTTACTGAGTTAACTTTGGTACAAGCATCGCTGGTTGCGATTATTTTAACACCAACAGATGCAGCACTAAGTAAAGGTATTCTAAATAGTAAACATGTGCCAGAAAATATACGTGAAGGGATAAACACTGAAAGTGGTTTAAATGATGGTTTATGTGTTCCTGTGTTTTTACTTTTAATGTTGTTGGCGCAAGAGCCAGCAACATCAATTTCTATTTCATCGGTTGCAGAGATTTTTACACGTGAACTTGGTTTAGCAATAATTATTGCCATAACGGCGATGAGCATTTTTATTCCTATAATAAAGTTTGCAATGCAGCGTCACTATTTTTCAAATAATACGAGTCCGTTTTTAGTTATAGGTATGGTTATAGCTATTTTTTCTATTGCGCAAAGTGTTCACAGTAGCGGGTTTATAGCGGTATTTGTAGCGGGCTTGATTTTTGATAGATTTACAGAGCAGGACTTAAGAGAAAAACTTGTTGAAGACAGCGAACATATTGCTGACTTTATCGGTTTACTTATTTGGTGCTTATTTGGTTTTGTGTGTAGCTACGTAGTTTTTCCAAATATAAATTGGCAAATCACCCTTTTTGCAATGATGAGTGTGACCATTTTACGAATTATACCGGTGATGTTAAGTCTGCAATTTACGAAGCTGAAAATAAAAGATCGGTTTACTTTTGCTTGGTTTGGTCCGCGAGGTTTAGCATCAATTGTTTTTACAATGATGGTGATTGATACAGAAATTGAAAATAAGTTTCAAGTTGCAGCCATTGCGATGACGACTATATTATTTAGTGTTTTTATCCATGGCATGAGTACTAAACCAATTGCTGACAGTTATTCTAACTAACCTGAACTCTGGATAATAAATCTATCTCCAGCGGCTACTTTCAACGCTCACTGTGTTGAATTTCCTTGCAATAGACCTGCTATTGACGCGTAAATTCGCCTTGTTATCGCTGAAATTTTCCGGCTGGAGACCAATAAATATATTTGAGATTTAAAATCAATACATTAGTATATCTCTTAACCAGAGTTCAGGTTAACTAAATTTAAAATTAAAAGCGATAAGAATAAACTTACCGCCTTTTAAATTTAAAGTATTTGAGCAAGTAACTCAATGGGGTGTTTGGGTTTGAATTTTTCGTAACGTTTTACCTGGCTACGGCAAGAAAAACCGGTTGCCAGTAATTGCTCCGGCTTATTTTTATTTACAACACCCTTCCAACTCATACTATAAAGAGCGCGTGAGTTTTCTTGATTTTGTATTTCATGGCCGTATGTGCCGGCCATGCCACAGCAACCAGTTGCTGTTGTGTTTAATTGCAAACCTAGATCAGAGAAAATGGTTTGCCATACATTGGCTGCACTTGGCATCGCCGTTGTTTCAGTACAATGGCTTAACAATGTAAAACGAGTTTCATTTTTTATTTTATTGGCTAATGGTTTGAATGACTCTTTAGCTAACCACTCATGAGCAAGTAGCACCTCAAAATCACCTCTATCATCACCCAAAATAGAGTTATATTCATCGCGATAACACATTACTAATGATGCATCTAACCCAACGAGGGGAGCATTTATTTCTGAAAGTGAATTTAAAAATTGTGCAGCGTTTTTTGCTGTTGCTTTAAACTCATTTAAAAAGCCTTTAACGTGTTGTGGTTTTCCATTCGGTTTAAACGGCAACAAAATAGGTTTTTTACCAAGCGCAGTAATCACTTTAATAAAGCTTTCGACTAACTCAGCCTCATAAAAACTAGTAAATGGGTCTTGTACAATTAATACATACTCACTTTGTTGTTGCGAACTGAGCGTTGATAGCTTTTCAAAATTAAACCGATGTTCTTTGCTAATACGTTTGTCTAAACGAGGCGAGCTTAAAGTAGGTGTATCAACGTAGCCTACTGTTTTTTCAATTAGCTTTGATACAATTTTAGTATTCACAATCGGATTAATTACACTTGAAAATTTAGCCATAACTGGCGCACTATTTTCTATATTTCCGACTAAATAATCTTTTAATGGACGAGCATAATAACTGTGGTAATAATTTAAAAATCGAGATCTAAAAGTAGGAACATCAACTTTTATTGGGCAAGCAGTTGTACATGCTTTACACGCAAGACATTCATCCATCGATTCTTTTACTTCATGAGAAAAATCATACACGCCTTTGCTTTTATCTCGGCTGTGTTGATAGCGCTCCCACCAAGTAATAACCTCCCCTTGGTTCAGCTGTTTTTCGACTTCAAGTAGATCAATATTTTTAGACTCCTGCAAACGTAACCATTCGCGCATTAGACCCGCACGGCCTTTTGGTGAGTAGCGGCGATCACCTGTTACTTTATATGAAGGACACATTGGTGAGTTTTGATCATAGTTAAAGCAAATACCGTTACCATTACAGGTCATTGCGTTATTAAAACTGGTTTTAACATCAATAGATATTTGTTTATCAAACCAAGATCGCTTTTGCCCATCAACACTTACAAGTGAGTCTTCACTTTCAATAGGAGTGCATATTTTACCGGGGTTTATTCGGTTTTGAGGATCAAATGCAGATTTTATAATACGCAATTGCTTAAATAAGTGCTCACCAAAAAACTCAGGGCCATATTCACTTCTATAGCCTTTACCATGCTCTCCCCACATTAGACCACCGTAATTCGCTGTAAGTTTTACAACCTCATCGGAAATCAAACGTAATAGTTTTTCTTGATCTGGGTCGCACATATCTAGTGCAGGTCTGACGTGCAAAACTCCAGCATCAACATGACCAAACATACCGTATTGTAATTTATGGCTATCAAGCAAAGCTCTAAACTCAACTATAAAATCAGCCAAGTTCTCAGGTGGAACAGCTGTATCTTCAGCAAATGCTAAGGGCTTTTGCGAACCTTTAACATTGCCTAGTAAACCAACTGATTTTTTACGCATGCCGTAAATTTTTAAAATGTCAGATTTATCACTGGTTAATTGATATCCAATAACACCATTTTTTTGATGTTGAACACATTCATCCAGTAAACGGCATAAGGTGTCTACTTTATCTTTAATATCTTCAGGAGAGACTGCATTAAACTCAACCATATTGAGCCCTTGCATATCTTTATTTTCAACATCAGTTATTAAGTCCGATACTGAGTGCCATACAATATCTTGACGGGCTAAGTTAAGTACTTTGCTGTCGACAGTTTCAACTGATGTAGCGCGCGCATCAACTAAAAAAGGAGAATGGCGAAGTGCAGAATCAAAACTATCATATTTTATATTGATTAGCGTTTTAAACTCAGCAATAGGTGTAATGTTCAATTTAGCTTCAGTTACAATGCCAAGAGAACCTTCTGAACCTGTTATTATACGGCTCATATCAAATGTAAGTAAGTCATCACTAAGCACATGCTCTAAGTCATAGCCAGTTAAGAACCGATTTAAGCGAGGGAACTTATCTAATATTGCATCACGATTATTTAGAGCTACATCGAGAACTGTTGAGTATAAGTTACCTATTACAGTGTCTTGATCAGCAATCAGTTGAGCTTTATCAACATCAATTGGCGTGGTTGACATTTTAGTACCATCAACTAAATATGTTGTTAAGCCTAAAACATGATCGCTAGTTTTACCGTAAACAAGTGAGCCTTGGCCTGAGGCATCTGTATTAACCATGCCGCCAATAGTTGCCCGATTACTTGTTGATAAATCTGGTGCAAAAAAGAACCCATAAGGTCGCAAAAAGTCATTTAACTGATCTTTTATAACGCCTGTTTGTACACGTACCCAGCCTTCTTCAACATTTATTTCTAGTATTTCACGCATGTAACGTGATAAATCGACAACAATACCAGGCGTTAATGATTGACCGTTTGTACCTGTGCCACCACCGCGAGGACCAAAAGTTAACGATAAATAGGGATCATGTGATGCTGCTTGAAGCGCAATTTGAATATCTTTTTCGGTTTTAGGAAATAGAATACCTTGCGGTATTTGTTGATAGATACTGTTATCAGTTGCAGCAGTTAGACGTGAAGCATAACTGGCATCAGTATCACCAGTGAAACCTTGTTTAGTTATTGTTTTTAGGTAACTTGCGACTAAATCAGTCGCGGCATCTTGTTGACTTATAGTTGCTATCATGACGGTGATAAATTGAGGCATTTGTTTAATTATACCATGCTAATCTTCAAAATAAGTTGAAGATTTTACAGTTTGTAACACTCTTTTTATCGTATTTGAACGGCGATTTATTATACTGACTATTATGCTAATTTGGAGTTTACGATGAAAAAGTGTTTATTAATAATTGTTGGTAGTCTCTTTATGGTTTTGGGACTAATTTTTGCGGTTGTACCGGGTCCATCGTTGATCTTTTTTATTGCGGGATTATTTTGCTTTTCGTTTTATTACCCTAAAGCACGTCACTATTTGAGCTTATGCCAAAAAGCGTTGTCTAAGTCTTGTGCTTTTTTAGACAAAAAATTTGCTCGATAATGTTGCTTCAAACAAAAAATGCCAGCGAAGACGCTGGCATTTTTAATAGTCAGTAATTATTTACTTTCTAATTTTTTAGCAAGGTATAACCAAGTTTCAAGTACCGTATCAGGGTTTAGTGAAACAGAGTCTATGCCCTGCTCTACTAACCAAGCTGCAAAGTCTTCATGATCTGAAGGACCCTGGCCACAAATACCAACATACTTACCTTTCGCTTTTGCTGTTTGAATAGCCATTGATAATAGCTTTTTGATAGCTGGGTTGCGTTCATCAAATAAATGAGCAATTAATCCAGAATCACGGTCAAGACCTAATGTTAATTGAGTTAAGTCATTCGAACCGATTGAAAAGCCATCAAAGTATTCTAAAAACTCTTCAGCTAATAATGCATTTGAAGGAAGCTCACACATCATGATTACTTTTAAGCCATTTTCGCCACGTTTAAGGCCATGCTCTTCAAGTAGTTCAATTACACGTTTACCTTCTTCAAGTGTACGTACGAATGGGATCATGATCTCAATGTTGGTCATATCCATTTGATTACGAACACGTTTTATTGCTTCACATTCTAGTGCGAAACAGTCACGGAAATCCTCAGAGATATAGCGTGCAGCTCCACGGAAACCAATCATTGGGTTTTCTTCTTCTGGTTCGTATTGCTGACCGCCCACTAAGTTTGCATATTCGTTTGATTTAAAATCAGACATACGAACAATTACACGCTCTGGCGCAAATGCACAACCTAGTGTTGAAATACCTTCAACTAACTTCGAAATATAAAATTCTACTGGCGAATCATAGCCGGCAATCATACCAGTGATTTCGTCTTTTAATGCATCGGTTTGTGCATCAAAGTTTAATAGCGCCTTTGGATGAACGCCAATCATACGGTTAATGATAAACTCAACACGTGCTAAGCCAACACCTGCATGAGGTAGACGAGCAAAGTCAAATGCACGATCTGGATTACCCACATTCATCATTACTTTCATTGGTAATTCAGGCATTTTATCAACACGTGAAGTGAGAATTTCAAAATCTAAAATGCCTTCATAAATGAAGCCTGTGTCGCCTTCAGCACAAGAAACTGTAACTTCTTGACCTGCTGTAATTAGGTCGGTTGCATTGCCACAACCAACAACTGCTGGAATACCTAGTTCGCGTGCAATAATTGCAGCATGACATGTACGACCACCGCGGTTAGTAACAATTGCTGCAGCACGTTTCATGATTGGTTCCCAATCTGGGTCAGTCATGTCAGTTACTAATATGTCGCCAACTTGTACTTGGTCCATCTCAGCAATTGAATTGAGAACACGAACAGTGCCTGAACCAATCTTATGGCCAATTGCACGACCTTCAACAACAACGTTACTTGTGCCGTTTAACTGAAAGCGTTCCATCACATTTGTATCTTCGTTAGAACGAACAGTTTCAGGACGAGCTTGAACAATATAAAGTTTGCCGTCATTACCATCTTTGGCCCACTCGATATCCATCGCACGGCCATAATGTTTTTCAATGATCACAGCTTGCTTAGCAAGTTCTTCTACTTCAGCGTCTGTTATTGAGAATTTGTTAGAAAGAGTATTTTCAACATCTACAATTTCAACTTGCTTGCCATGGGCTTCGTCAGCTGAATAAATCATTTGAATTGCTTTAGAGCCAATATTACGACGAACAACTGAAGGTTTACCTTTGGCAAGCGTTGGTTTGTGTACATAAAATTCGTCTGGGTTAACTGCACCCTGTACAACCATTTCACCTAAGCCGTAGCTTGATGTTACAAATACTACATCTTCAAAACCAGATTCAGTATCTATACTGAACATAACGCCAGATGATGATTTATCAGAACGCACCATGCGTTGAATACCAGCAGATAACGCAACACCTCGGTGATCATAACCTTGGTGTACACGGTAAGAGATTGCGCGGTCATTAAATAATGAAGCAAACACATGTTTAATGGCGACCATTACTGAGTCAATACCACGAACATTTAGGAAAGTTTCTTGCTGGCCTGCAAAAGAGGCATCTGGCATATCTTCAGCAGTTGCAGATGAACGAACTGCAAATGACACATCGGCTGCTGCATCACCATGTAATTGGCTGTATGCATCGCGTATTGCTTGATCTAAATTAGGCTGGAATGGTGTGTCGATTATCCATTGACGGATATCAGCACCAACTTTGGCGAGTGTATTTACATCATCTACATCGAGTGTGTCTAGGATGTCATGAATTTTTGCATTGAGTCCTGATTGCTCTAAAAACTCATTAAATGCATCAGCAGTTGTTGCGAAGCCACCAGGGACTTGAACACCAGCGTTTGCTAGGTTTGAAATCATTTCACCGAGTGAGGCATTTTTACCACCAACACGAGGAACATCTTGCATACCAAGCTCTTGATACCAGAGAACGTATTCTTGCACGGGATCTTTCTCCAAAAAACAAATTGTAGTATTAACTGTGAGAGTTAAGAAAGAAAACCTTCTAAAAAGGTCACCTTCATTCTACACTGGCAACAGTCCATACGTAAACCGTATGGAGCCCCAATTTAAGTGAATAGGTAATAAAAAGGTTAATATGAGAACTGCATTTTATATTTCTGATGGTACAGCCATTACTTCTGAAGTGTTTGGCCATGCGACTTTGTCGCTTTTTCCGGTTGAATTTAATCATAAAACAATCCCATTCGTTGAAACTGAAACAAAAGCGCAAGAAATAAAGGAGTTGATTAATAGGACAGCCCAGCGAGATGGTGAACAGCCCTTTGTATTTTATACATTCGTTAATCATGAGCTAAGTGAAATTATTAACTCATCTTGTGCTGTCTGCTACGATTTTTTATCAACCTACAGTGACAAAATAGAAAAAGAGCTTGCTGTGGCGCCAGTACCTAAAGTACATCGTACTCATTCTATGCATGAAAAAAACTATGACTTTAGAATTGATGCTGTTAATTACTCTTTAACTAATGATGATGGCGCGAATATAAAAAACTATGCAGAGGCAGACATCATTTTAGTAGGCGTTAGCCGAAGTGGTAAAACCCCAACGAGTCTTTATCTTGCACTGCAGTATGGGATAAAAGCAGCCAACTACCCATTAACTGAAGATGATTTAGAAACGGGTAAACTGCCAGAGTGTTTAATGCCATATAAACATAAACTTTTTGGCTTAACGATTGACCCTGTCAGGCTTGCTGATATCAGGCAACGAAGAATGGCAAACTCAAAATACGCTTCACTTAAACAGTGTCGTATTGAGGTTCGTGAAGTTGAGATGCTCTATAAAAAATACAAGTTATCATACTTAAACTCAACAAATCACTCAGTGGAAGAAATATCGGCCAAAATCATATCTGATACCAACCTTGAGCGACGTAAGTACTAACTTAATTAACTTTAAATATAAAAAAAGCCACTAGATAGTGGCTTTATACTTAAAACTAAATTTTTTATTTGCGTGCATCTTTTAGTAAGTCAGCAACTAAGAAGCCGAGCTCTAATACTTGGTCAGCGTTTAAACGAGGGTCACATTGTGTGCGGTAACGTTGTGCTAAATCGTCATCTGATAAACCATAAGCACCACCAGTACACTCAGTGACGTGTTGGCCTGTCATTTCAAGATGTACACCGCCAGCATAAGAACCTTCTGATTTATGAACAGCAAAAAACTGGCTGATTTCACGTAAGATATTATCAAAGCTTCTAGTTTTATACCCTGAGGTTGCCTTTTCAGTATTACCGTGCATTGGGTCTGAGCTCCATATTACCTTACGGCCCTCTTGTTGTACTCGACGAACAAGTGCAGGCAGTTTTTCTGGTAATACATCAGCTCCCATACGCGTAATTAATGTTAGGCGACCTGGTATGTTATCTGGGTTAACGGCATCAATTAAACGAATAAGTTCATCTGGCTCCATACCAGGGCCAACTTTGACCCCTATCGGGTTTTTGATGCCTTTAAAGAATTCTATATGAGCGTGATCCAACTGGCGAGTGCGCTCACCGATCCATACAAAGTGAGCAGAACAGTCATACCAGTCACCTGATAAATGGTCTCGACGAGTTAATGCTTCTTCATATCCAAGAAGTAATGCTTCATGTGATGTATATAAAGAAGTTTCTTTTAAGCTTGGTGCTATTGAAGAATTAATTCCACACACTTCCATAAATTCAAGAGCATCTTGAATACGATCTGCTAATTGTTGGTATTTTTCTCTTAGCGGATTCGCCGCAACAAAGCCCATGTTCCAGCGATTGACCTGATGTAAATCTGCTAAACCACCTTGTGCGAATGCTCTTAATAAATTTAATGTTGCGGCACTATGGTGATACGCTGTCATCAAACGTTGCGGATCGGGGATGCGTGCTTCTTCGGTAAACTCGAAGTTATTAATAATATCACCACGGTACGAAGGAAGTGATACGCCGTCAATTGTTTCTAAATCTGCAGAACGTGGTTTTGCGTATTGACCAGCCATTCTAGCGATTTTAACAACAGGGCATTTTCCGCCATAAGTAAGTACAACGGCCATTTGAAGAAGTGTTTTAAATGTATCGCGAATATTTGCAGCATTAAAATCACTAAACGACTCTGCACAATCTCCGCCTTGGAGTAAAAACGCCTTTCCTTCGCACACATCTTCAAGTTGTTTAAATAGACTACGTGTTTCTTCAGCAAATACCAGTGGGGGTGCACTGTTTAACTGACTCTCTACGGTTTTAAGCGCATCTTGATCTGGGTACTGTGGTTGCTGGACTATTGGGTGTTCCCTCCAGCTATTTGGATTCCACGACTGCATAATATTTCCTCATTCCTACTATTACCTGATACTAAGAAATTAACGTATGCAGCCCCCCTGTTCAAGGACTATATTCGCGTATTATCAATTATTTAGTTATGACATAAATTAAAAGGTTTTTTTTAATAGTATTTTAAATGTTAGTTGTAGCTTAAAAGTGAACTAAGCCCAATTAAACCATTGATGTTAAATGGTTTAATTAAATATAGTAACTTGCTATTACTATCGAATATTGAAAAATGCAACTAGCGCCCTTAAAGAACACATCATACTTAAAGCGCTAGCAGGTGTACTCTAAGCTTTACGCTAAAAAATTACATAATTATGCGTAACATGGAAAAAGGTTGATTGTTGTGCTAGTAGGCCTTGAGAGCTAGGCTTAAGCGTTGATAAAGGATGTTAAGTATTAAAACTGGCTATCAGTTTATAGTGAAGTCTACGCTCGACTTTAATTACCAAAACAACTACATATTGATTTTTTTAGCAGTGCCATGCTTTTAGCAACTGAGCAATTTATTGCAGTGGGTAAGCCTTTTATAGAGCTAAAACTTTATTTCATTTAACAGCATTGAAACGACTGAACACAATAGACAGTTTATTATTATTACCAAAGGAACAATCCTAAACGCATTAACTCGTTTACTTATTAAAACTAGACTCCTTAAAATTGAACACGTATTAAAAATAGTTGTTTTAATTAAGCAAAAAACACATCATACTTTATGATATACAGTAGTAAACTTAGCATTGAAGTTAAATCGTAAATTAATAATCAAGGAATAGACAACTTGTTGGAAAATGATAAACTGTCAAAAACAATTCAGTATGATGTGTTCTTATGGTTTCTAAAGTGCAAATTCGTAGTCAGTTTGATTTGCTAAATGATCTAACAAATTTATTTATTGATGATTTAAAACAATGTGATTATTCCAAGGCTGAATTTTACCAGCTGCCCGAAATTGACATTAATGACGAAAAGATAGTCCCACATACTATCGAAGTAACCAAACAATCCGGTGAAATTGCGCATAGGTCGATTATAAATTCTTTTACAGATATATATAAAAAATCAGGACTTAGCTCACGCGTACTTAAGCGTCATCCAGGACTGTTAGTATTAAAGAATGCGAATAAAGAAAACCTTGTTGCACGCATACAACAACTAAATAAAGCCAAAGCAGCTTTTAAAGAGTGTATTTTATCGATTGATAATAATGATGCTCGATTTGAGGCTGTTCATAATGCAGTACCAAACTTAATTACACTTGCCGCTTACAGAAAGGTTCATTTTGAACATGAGTCCCCTTTTTCAGTTCGTTTTACTTGGATGCATAAGCATGCAACTAAAACATTAACAAAAAAAATGGCTTTAGCAATGCTCGAAAAATCTGCCGGCTATTCTAACCCTCGAATGATAGATCAACATTCTTGGCAAGCCCTTGTTGCCCAAGAACAAGTGCGCGTAGCCAGCTTAGGTGATAAAGAAAAACTTAGAATTCGTAGGCCAACTAGAGTTAGCCCGCAGGTAAATGTAAGATACACCGCAAAAAATAGATACCATGTCAGTGCAGCTTTACCCTTTATTTTAATAAACCCAGAGCCAGATGTTAAACTCGGCACTTTGCCAAATTATATTAAACCCGAAAGTCATCCAAGAAAGAAAGAGTATGATTTTTTAGTTGATAGACTGTACCTTGAGCAAGTATCTGATTGATAAAATACTATTTAATACTAATCTTATTATGTTAAATAGCCTAATTTTTTAATCTAATACAGCTATACTTCAAGCAACAAAACTATTTAGCTTTTAATACAAAAAAGCCTTTAGTAAAAACTAAAGGCTTTAATCATTAATTATCTTCGACTATTTCTTCTATTTTATCTTCATCTATCAAAACTGCATTTTCAACAATGCGTTTACCGCCTTGTATCTCAATACGTTTGTTATGTTTATTAAGCGTAAGTATCTCATCGCAGAATTGATCAGAAGGATGCATCTCATACGTATAATCAATAATGTTACCGGTTTTATCATCCTTAACATTGGTAATACTGTATTCTGAAATCGCACCCTTTTCGATTAAATCTTTCATGGTGGTCGTCATATCTCGACGTAAAGCTTTGAGTTTATTTTCAGTGATATCATCTGTTGAATAAATCGAGCCATACTTTTCCATAATTGATAATAATCTAAAATGGTATGTTTTTCCTGGAGCTGCATATCGCCAAAGGTGATATAAACGCAACATCATCCACCGCGACAATCCACGTTTTAATTCTTGAGCACTATTAAAGTAATATCCTTTGTACTCTAAATTATCAATCATGTTATGAACAAATGCGTTAAGACAAGCTACACACTTTACATTGCCGCCCTGCCCTTTTTTACCACTGAAATGTAACGAAGACAAAAAATTCATATTAGACTCGTAAAATGAATCATCTATATCTGTATTTTTTGTATCAGTTGCAGAATATTTAAAAGATAGCTTGGATCCTTGTAGAGCCTCCAATGCTTCTTTGATTTGTGGGTATGGCATTGATTGACCAACAGCTTTAAGTTCTTGAGCCAATTCATTCATTGAAAAAACAACGGCGTATTGAATACCGGACTTAAAATTAATTTTTACAATCTTACCTTTAGAAGCTAATCGAATAAGTGCGCGTTCAACTTTTTCTTCACGATCAGATGGCCAAACTAAATACTCAACATCTTCACCATCTTTTCGAGAACTAACTACTGCCGGTGTTATTTTAATCTCACCGTCGTACAAAATACCATCTACTTTTTCAGATATCTTACGGGTAATAATGGTTTTCTTAGGTGCTTCTTCTAATGGCAATTTTTTATGACCAGAACGAACAAATCGTCCCCATAAATCATAATGATTAAATGTATTAGAATAAGCACGTAATCCGTGGGCCGCATTTTCAATTGAAATACGAACATCTTTATTATCAGTAAATAAAGCTAAACTTTCATTATCGATTGCACTTTCCACCCCGTGGATTTGTCCCCGTAATGTATCGGGTAAGTTATCTACCGAGATGTTGACCTTTCGGCTCATTGTTCTTATTTCCAAATTTTATTGCGACAGCTAATAACAACACATATAGAGCTAAAAGTTAAATGTTTAAGTTAGTATAAACTTGATCTAAGTTTAAAATAAATTTTTAGATCACTATTTTACTAAGCTTGTTTAATTTTACTGGTTTGAGATCATGATTTTACTAAGGTAGCACCTATAAACCGAATTTTTACTAACTCAAGGTGTTTTGATGTCACTTAAAACCTTTATTTCAGCTAAAATTACACGACAAAATAGAGATATTTTAAATAACCCTGTGTATAAACGTGTTTTGAGTTAGCATAGATCTGATCTGTACTTACTACAGATCAGATCTATACTAATTAACTGACCACATTTGTATAAATGAAAGTGTATAACTTTTTATTTTACTTAGTAAAAATCGGATCTCAGACATACAAAATGTGCATAATATTGTGCTTAATATGTGCATAACTCCAAAGCGAAAAACTAGCTTAGTATTATCGTGATCTACCAGTTATTAAAGATCTGATCTTAACGTAGTATAAAGGTGATCCACTTTTTTGTGCTTTATTTATATAAATCATATATTTACGTTACCTTTTTCAAGCCTTAACCTTTATTACCTTATACTTTAACCATACTTAAACTTCTTTATTTATACTAAGCAATTTTAAAACTATTAATAAAATTTTTTATGTCTACTAATTAAAACCAATGTCGTCTTAAATAGTTGTTTACAGTTAATTGAATGGACATTATACTTAAAGCCTAACTTTGAGGAATAAAGCATGTCAATTCATAATAATGCATTAGCCACATATCGGCTTTTAAAAGCAACCGCAGAAGTTGCTGAAAAATCTTTAGAAGGACGTATCCAGCATTATCGTGCCCACCTAAAATCTGAAGAGAAAGAGTTAAGAACTTATACTCAAAAGGCAGCCGCTGACCTTCTAGGTTGTAATAATCGCACTTTAAAGCGTCGTCATGATAACGGTGATTTTGATGATCTTAATATAAAACGAGGGGCAAATGGTCATTATGCTTATACGTTAGTTAATATTTTTGCGATGGCTGATATCATGGATATCAAGCCTGATCACCGCTCTGAGTCAGATAAACTACAAGTTATCGTCATAAACTCTTTAAAAGGTGGCTGTGGTAAAACCACAAGCATGGTTAATATTGCTGCTGCTCTAGCAACAACAAATATTAAACGCTATAGAATTGGTATAATCGATCTAGATCCTCAAGGTTCTTCTTCAAGTTTTTTCCCACCAAGTGAGCCTGACCCCATCACTGTTGGTGATTTAATGCGTGATTGCATTGAGCTTGAGCAAGGCGAAACTTGGGAAGAGCTAGTATCTAACTCTTTTCTGCCGACTCATATTCCTAATATTAGAATGTTGCCATCAGGCATGGATGATTTTTACTTTGAGCATGAAACTGCCACTCTGCTTAAAGATAGTTCGAGTTATGATAAAACCCGCCATTATCATAAGCTGTTAGAAAAGGTGATTAACCCAGTTGAAGATCAGTTTGATATTATTTTAATAGACACTGCTCCATCACTTAACTTCATGTTTTATAATGCATTAATGTCATCAACAGCCATGTTAATTCCGGTTCACCCTGAGGCCGTTGATTTTGATGCAAATAATAAATACCTCAAACGCCTAGGAGAGATCTATCATACGGTTGCATCTTTAGGCCATGAAGGTTGGGACTTTATGCAATTCTTAGTGACCAATTATGTAAAAGGAAACCATTCCCAGCGTGATATTGTAAAAGATGTTCGTAGTGCCTTTGGTCGACAAGTTATGAGCTACCCTATTAATCACAGTTCAGCTATAACGGCGAGTTCATCCTCATTTAATACTATTTTTGATCAAAAAACTTCCGACAGTTTAGCAAGCAGAGAATCATTGATTCGCGCTCAAGAAAACATAAAAGATGTCGTTGATGAACTTGAGATGTTAATACGCTCGAACTGGCAGTCCACTCAATCTCAACTAAAAAATCCTAAGTAAGGTAGTTAACAAAAATGGCAAAGAAACGCAAAAACGACACCCGCTTAGATCCATTTGCAACAACAATTGGTAATAGTAATTTGGATGAGTTGTTAGAACAAGCTTCTGCTGGCGATGTAATAAAAATGCCTGCGCCAAGTGATCCTTCTCGCTCAATTACATTAACTTGTAAAGTAATTCCTCACGCTCAAATTAAACCAAATACAAAAGTGTATGGAAAAAATCGTCGAGTACAGGCGCTACTTAATGAAAAGTCAGTCGCTGATATTCTACCTGCAATTGCACATGACGGTCGCAATCAGCACCCAGCATTGTGTTGGGATAAAGGCGATGAAATGCTTGTACTGGCTGGTTCACGACGTCGAATGGCATGTATTTTAAGTAACGCAGATTATCTGGTGCTTAGTTCAGCTGATTTTACTGATTCAGATGCAAAAATATTGGCTGTTTCTTCCGACCAGTATATTGCTCCTAGTCTATGGGAATTAGGTCAAGCCTATCAACAAACCAGGGACGAGTTGATCAGCCAAGGTAAAAAGGGCTCATTTAGAGAAGTATCTGCAATAGAAGGGGTTTCACATACTGCAATAGCAGATGCAATTAAAGCCTATGAGAAGCTACCAGAGGCGGTGTTAGCACTTTACCCTACAGCAAATCATGTTGGTCGCGAAGTCGCTAAAAAGCTCATTGCAGCCAAAGAACGAGACGCTGAAACGTTTAATGCTCTTGTTCAAGAAGTCGCTAACGACCCTCAAATACTTCAAATTGAAGGCGATGATAAACGTGCAATGGCCGTTACTAAGTTATTAACCGCGCAAGAACAAACGGTTGGTCGCAAAGAAGCTGTTTTAGAAAATGACTTTGTAAGTGTTCAACGTAATTTAAAAAGTGGCGATTTATCTATAAAAATTGATAATAAAGTCATGACTGACAAACGGTTAGAACAACTCACAAAATTACTAAAAGCGTTCAATTAGTTAGTATAATAACGATCTGAGATCGTACTTTACTTAGTAAAATCATGATCTCAGAACTTTTTATGTTAGTAAAAAAATGATCTAAAAAGCCATCTTTTCTTCAATTTACCTTAATTGGATCAGATTTTTACCCACACATTCGTGTTTAAACCTGATTTGATCTTAAAACGCTATCTCCTTAGTAAAAATCTGATCTGTAAGTCCCCCTTTTGTTATTAAGATGTATATATCTTGTGGCTTAACTGTGTGTTTTTTACTTTGAACGCCTATTTTTTGTGGATAAACCGATTTTTTACCAAGTGAGCTACTCCAACCAGTGCGTTTTGTTATATTAAACCTTTAGCTAGCAGACGATAAATCATATACTGGTAAAATTAATTTTTATTCATACTGCTTTGGGCGTTATGTCTGCTAACTTATCAAAGTCTGATCTTCTAGCAATTTTTGAAGAAATAAAACAAGAACAAGAAACCTTATTTCCACTTTCTGAAAGGTTTATTAAACAGCTCTTCAAACCACATGTTCTTAATCAAGCTAAGGAGTACTTAGCCAACGGACAGATCAATTTTTTAGAACATAATAAAGACTTTTCAATCATTGATGCGTCTATGTTTGGTAATGAAGGTACTACTTTCACCCAGCATATTGAGATAAAAAAATTAGGTGATGGTTTTTCTGTTCAAAGGCATTGCTCATGTAATGCCAAAACCAGTTGTCGTCATTTAGCTGCCGTATTACTAAAGCTAAAAATTGACCATTCTGGTGAGTACGGACAAGACTATATTATTAATGATTGGTTTGACGAACTTAGAACTCTTAAGCAATCGCATGACCACAGTGCCAAAAATGTTTTATTGTTTGTGCTTGAGCTTGAAGCGAATAAATTAATATTAACACCAAAAATAGCGTCTTATTCTAATAATGAGCAGTACACCTTGGGAAGAAGTCTTACGGATCAACAATTAAACAGTTTTGTTACTCCCGTGGATCTGCTTGAAACTGATTTTAGGCTGTTCAGTTGGATTCGCTCACAAAATGCATTGGGGAATCTTGAGTTAAAAGGTCAATGGGGCTTTGCCGTATTACAACAATTAATTGCTACCGGACGTTTGTTTTATGGCCGTTCTCGAAAAGCGATTAGCCCTGATAGTGCTGTTGATCTTAATTTTAGTTGGAACCGATCAAATGATTTAATTCAGCTTGATACCACTATTAATGATAAGCCTTCCTGGTTATTAATAAAAACAACACCGCCAACTTATTTAGACACCGATATGCTTAAGGTTGGTCGTATTCGCACACCTTTAAGTGGTGAAGAAGTTGCCCATATTAAGGCGATGCCTGCTGTTCATACTGCAAACTTTGAACGCGTCTTTAAACAAATTAGTGCAAACTTTGGCGATGGGGTTATTCCTCATTACCAACACAAAGAAGGAAAAAAGGTTAAGCGTCACGCCGATACCTTTGCTGAAATAGAAGTTAAAAATAATAATAAGCAACTCACTTTAACGCTTGGTTTCAATTATCAAGGCGCCACTTTTTCACCTAATAGCGCCCCAAAAGAGTTACTCAACTTAGCCCTTGAAAATACTGTAATTACTGAGTTAACCAATCTTGGTTTTAGCCTATGTAAAGGGGCTTTACAGAATGAATATATCCATAACAATCAATTAGATGTATTTCAACATTGGTTTAAATATGAAGTGCTACCTAATTTACGCAAACGTGGATGGCAGGTTTGTGACAAACACTTGCGAATAAAAAAATCAATTGTCCCCGTGAACCTAGAGATAACACGAGGCAAAGGGCATCAAGTTGTTAGTAAAATAATGATCTCAAAATACAAAGCTGCTAACTTAGTATTGAATGATAATCCTGATTACCAATCATTAAACCGCCAAAGTGACTTATTTTATTATTTTAAACAAGGCAAGGTTTTTGCTGTAATGGAGAAGCAGGTTTTCAAACTGCTTTGTGAGTTTATCCAGCGCTTTGAGTTTATAAAAACGCGTGATGAACTACTTATTCCTCTTTCTTATTTGCCTGAACTCGTCGCACTCAATTGTATCAATGTAACTATTAATGATAGTAATTTAGACAACTATCTTAATGAGTTAAAATCAGAAACCCCTCCCCTTATGGTTGTACAGCCAAACTTAAATGAGGGAGTGAAACTGCGTGATTATCAGCAACAAGGTGTTGACTGGCTACACTTTTTAAAACGTCATCAACTGGGCGGAATATTAGCGGATGACATGGGGTTGGGTAAAACTCTTCAAGTCATTGCATTTTTAGCCAGTAGTAAACAAACACTTCAGTCAGGCCCTACTTTAATTGTATGTCCTACTAGCCTTGTTAGTAATTGGCAAAATGAAATGACTAAATTTGCTAGCAATATAAAAGTCACCACTATCTTTGGTTCAGCGCGTGTTGAACAATTGCAACATTTGGGGCAAGCTGATTGTATCCTTACAACCTATCCTTTATTGAAAAGGGATATAGCCTATTACACACCTCTTCACTTTGAAAATATTGTTCTTGATGAAGCCCAATACATTAAAAATGACAGCGCTCAGGTTTCGCGATTAGTAAAGCGTTTAAACGCCTCATTTAAATTGTGCTTAAGTGGTACACCGATTGAAAATAACTTGTTTGAACTTAAATCATTACTTGATTTTGCAATGAGCTCACTGCTTGGTTCACAATCACACTTTAAGAGTCATTTTCAACTACCTATAGAACGTGATTCAGATGTGCAAAGAGCAAATGAATTAAAAGCATTGATAATGCCATTTATTCTTCGTCGGACTAAAGCTGAGGTTGCGCAAGAGTTGCCGCCGAAAACTGAACTTGTTAAAGAGTTTGAGTTTGAAGAACAGCAAAAAGCATTGTACCAATCAATTACAGATGTGCTTGAAGAGAAAATGGTAAACCTTTTTGCTGCTCAAGGTGTACAAAAGAGCAAACTCGCGTTTTTAGACGCATTATTAAAATTGCGACAAATATGCTGCCACCCTAAGTTAATTGATGCTCAAACTGAAGCTAAAAGTGCCAAGCTAAATTGGTTAAGCCAGCATATCCCCACGATGCTAGCACAAGGTAGAAAAATCATTATATTTAGCCAGTTTACCTCAGTGCTCGATATTATTGCAGAGCAACTGCATAGCCAAGCAATTTCATTTAGCTTGTTAACTGGGCAAACCCGCCATCGTGATAAAGTCATTGATCAGTTTACTGAAGGTACAACATCGGTTTTTTTAATTAGTTTAAAAGCTGGCGGTACCGGCCTAAACTTAACGCAAGCAGATACCGTAATTCATTTTGATCCATGGTGGAATCCTGCAGTTGAAAAACAAGCTACAGATCGTGCTTACCGAATTGGCCAGACTAGCCCTGTATTCGTTTACAAACTTATTATGGCTAATTCGATAGAACAAAAAGTTTATAAGATGCAACAAGAAAAACAAGCATTGGTTGATGCCCTTTTTACTGATAAATCAATGAGTTTTACTCGATTCGATGAGCAACAAATGTTGAGTTTAATTAAATAATGAAATTTTATTGAACTGATCAAAATAACCGTGGTCTATTACTATGTATGTAGTTAATTGCAGTTATACATACATCATGTTGATTTCCCATATTTGTTACTTATTGATAGTAATTTTGACCAGCTCACATTGAGCTGGTTTTTTTATGCCTAAAAAGATCACATTTAATTGAACTAACTTTTAGCGTTGATGTCTATTATTGTGCGTGTAGTTAAATTGCAGTTTGCACATGCATCATGTTGATTTCCCTATTTAGTTACTTATTGATAGTAATTTTGACCAGCTCACATTGAGCTGGTTTTTTTATGCCTAAAAAGATCACATTTAATTGAACTAACTTTTAGCGTTGATGTCTATTATTGTGCGTGTAGTTAAATTGCAGTTTGCACATGCATCATGTTGATTTCCCTATTTAGTTACTTATTAATAGTAATTTTGACCAGCTCACATTGAGCTGGTTTTTTTATGCCTAAAAAGATCACATTTTTTTGAACTAACTTTCAGCGTTAATGTCTATTATTGTGCGTGTAGTTAAATTGCAGTTTGCACATGCATCATGTTGATTTCCCTATTTAGTTACTTATTAATTGTAATTTTGACCAGCTCATATTGAGCTGGTTTTTTTATGCCTAAAAAGATCACATTTTTTTGAACTAACTTTCAGCGTTAATGTCTATCATTGTGCGTGTAGTTAAATTGCAGTTTGCACATGCATCATGTTGATTTCCCTATTTAGTTACTTATTGATAGTAATTTTGACCAGCTCACATTGAGCTGGTTTTTTTATGCCTAAAAAGATCAGATTTATTTGAACTAACTTTCAGCGTTAATGTCTATTATTGTGCGTGTAGTTAAATTGCAGTTTGCACATGCATCATGTTGATTTCCCAAATTTGTTACTAATTTTAGTAATAATCAGCCAGCCCATTAACTAGGTTGGCTTTTTTTATGCCTTAAAAAATAATTAAATAACCTCTACACAGTTAAACACTGTTTTATTGGACATTTCTTTGACTAAGCTGTTTAACAACTATCTTGCTCGCGTGTAATTCGCTATGATTAATTGTCTTTTGATTAATTAAGTTTATTTATGTATATACAGTTACTTACAGATATTGATTGGGTGAGTGTTGGGGTTGGCTTTGCTACAGGTGCCGTTATTTTTGGTGCTATAAGCGCTGTGCGTCGTAAGGCTTACCTAAAACAACTAGGCACACAACAGCAAGAACTGGCGTTATTGCAAACGCAGCTTAATGACAAGCAATCCCACTATACCACTTTACTCGACCAGCATGCGTCGCTAGAGCAAGACTATCTAGCGCAGCGTGATGAAGCTCAATACTTTAAAACTCGCCTTACTGAGCAAGAAAAACAGAGTCAACAATATAATCATTATTGGCAAAAAGCGGAGGCTGATTTAACGTCCTTGCGCTTTGAGTATAATACTCGTGATGTTGAGTTAAACTCGCTGCGTACTGAGCTTGAGCAAAAGCAAATGCATTTTGAGCAGCAACTACAATACATTAACGACAGTAAAGAGCAGCTTAAAAAAGAATTTGAAAACTTAGCAAATCAAATTTTAGAAAATAAATCAAAACAGTTTAAAACCCTTAATCAAGAAAGCATTGAGCAGTTGCTTAAACCTGTACAAGGTGAGTTAAAAGGGTTTAGAGATAAACTAGAATCTATCCACGTCGAAGATTCAAAACAGCGTGAAGCACTTAAGATTGAGCTACTACATCTACAAGCTAAAAGCCAAGCAGTTACCGAGCAAGCTGACAAGCTTAGTAATGCGTTGCAAGGGCAAAAGAAAACCCAAGGTAATTGGGGTGAACTCATGCTTGAAAACGTGTTAGACAGCGCAGGACTGCGTGCTGGCACTGACTATGAGCGTGAAGTGTCGTTTAATACTGAAGATGGTCGCCTGCGCCCAGATGTAGTCGTGTATTTACCCCAAGGACGCCACCTAATTATTGATGCAAAAACATCGTTAAATGCCTACACTCGCTTTGTAAATGCAGATGACGAACTGCAAGCACAACACGCAATAAAAGAACACGTGGAAGCTGTAAAAGCGCGTATTAACGAGCTAGCTAGTAAGTCATACGATCGCCTTCCAGGGCTTAACTCACCTGAAGTGGTGATCATGTTTGTGCCGATAGAGTCTGCGTTTGTTGAAGCACTTAAGTATCAAAGTGATATTTACCAACAAGCGATAGAGCAAAATATATTGGTTGCCACCCCCACTACCCTGTTAACTAGCTTAAATATTGTTAAGCAGTTATGGCGTTTTGAAGAGCAAACTAAATACTCAAAAGAGCTAGCAAGCCGAGCTGAGCGTTTTTACAACAAGCTCAATGGGTTTTTATCAAGTATGGAAGGTGTTGGTAAGCAGCTAGATAAAGCCAAAGAAAGCTACGATAAAGCGTTTTCTCAGTTATACCGTGGTAAAGGCAACTTAATTAAACAAGCCTCTGAATTTAAAGAGCTTGGTGTATCAGTTCAAAAAGAACTACCTAAAGAAAGCGTCGAGCGGGCGCAATTAGAGCTGGATTAACATCCGCATGAAGAACCTGCTAAACAAAGGAATAGCTGCAATAAAGTCGACGTCGGAGCAACTAATAGGTGAGCTTAACAAAGGAGTGGTTTTAGCCACAGAAAAGCTCAACGGACTGCCTATTTTTATGTCTTTGGAGCGTTTAGGTAATAAAACCCCCACTTCATTTGATGAGAAACATTACTTTGTCATTCCTTTTGAGTTATCAGAATATAAATTTGCACTGCATACCATGCGATGCTTACCTAAAGGCGTGCCTGAAGTAAATAATCTACCAAAGCGCCGTGTTTTTCACTTTGCTCATGAACATGCAGAAGCGGGTCTTCGCCAATATATGTTACACAGCACCGATGAAATAATGCGTGAACAAGCAAAGGAAAAAACCAATACTTTGCAGGAGTTGGCAAATAATATTGATGAATTAGACCGAAAGCTCACTTATGGTATGTTGTTGGTGGGTGGCCTAGCTGCTATTGTAAATCCTATCGTAGGTGCTGGTATCGCAGCTAAAGCAGTGTTACCTAGCATAACAGGCTTACTCAATAAGTATGGATTGCGTGCTTCTGCAGATAAGCTGTCTCGTTATCAGCTTAAAAAAGAAATAAATGCAGCGCAAAACACAATTATTGATGAATTTGAAGCAGCAAACACGGTGCAGGTCATCAACCCTATTCTACAAGAGCTCGACCTTACTCTCAGAACAACAGAGGCTGAACACGATCCGCTTTCCAGCTTTAATTTAGCGGATGGGCACTTACCCGAGTTTAAAGATGATAAGTGGCGTGAGCTAACGGAAGTAGCTATTTGCCACGTTTATAAAGAGGTTTACGATGATCCCTCACTCCATAGGCAAGCAAATTTAGAAGCAAAAGATTTGAGATGGCTGAAACTAATGTTTGCTGCAAATAAAGTGAGTTAACAACGGAAGCACGTAATGAACATTGGTATATATATTTACGATGATGCAGAAGTACTTGATTTTTCTGGCCCATTTGAAGTGTTTAGTGCTGCTAAACGTTTGTCAAATAATAACTGGCAGGTATTTTTGGTGGCAGAGCATGCCGCGCCAGTAATTGCCCGTGCAGGCTTTACTGTAAACCCCCATTACAGTTTTGCTGATCACCCTGCTATTGATTTACTCATTGTGGTCGGTGGCGTTCATACTGCTGAGTTAACTAAACCGCAAGTAATTAGTTGGATAAAACAAACAGCTGATTCAGCAAAGCACGTTGCATCAGTGTGCACCGGAGCATTCTTACTAGCAAAAGCAGGTTTATTAGACGGTTTAACGGTTACCACACATTGGGAAGATCAAGCCGATCTAGCCAATATGTTTCCAACCCTAAATGTGATCGCAAATAAGCGTTGGCTGTCAAAAGGTAAATTTACCACCTCTGGCGGTATTTCTGCGGGAATTGATATGAGCCTGGCGCTAGTTGAGCAGTTAATAAGCCCAGAACATGCAGAGCATACAGCAAAGCAAATGGACTATCAGTGGCATAAAAATACTTAGCCCTCTAGTAGCTGCTGTTGCATAAATTCATGTATGTAATCACGTAAACAAACCGCTTTTTTACTAAGTAAACGACCGCTTGGCCAAATAGCAAAAATCTCCCTTGGCAGGCTTTGCCAAGCAGGTAAAACCCTGACTAACTCCCCAGTTTTAAGCTCGTTTATAATTTCAAAGCGCGGCAGTAAGCCAACTCCTTGATGATCGCATATTTGATATTTCACAAAGCCGGTATCGTTATAAATACTACTAAAACGGCACATGTGTGTGTAACTGGTGCGAGTTTGGTTATTAGTAAGTGGCCATTTATTTCTCAGGTTAGTGCCAATTAAACGGTGTTGTTTAAGGTCACTTGGCTCCTCTAATTTAGGGCTATTAGCTAAATAGCTTGGAGTGGTCACTAAAATAGAATCAGCTTGTCCGACCTTTTTTTGTTGTAATAACGAGTCAACTTGGGGGCCTATACGTAGTGCTAAATCGGCTTGGCTTTTTATTATATCTTCTAACTGATTACTCAAAATTAGCTCTAATTGAATATCAGGGTACGCTTTAGTATATGCCAACCACATTGGCCTTAAAAAACCATGACAAATATTAAGTGGTGCAAGTACTTTAAGTTTACCACTTAGTTGCTCTTTTTGCTGATTGAGTTGATGGCTGGTTTGTTCAAATTGCTCAACTAAACTTACATAGCTTTGGTAATACACTTCTCCTTGTTGAGTCAGTGTGCATTGACGTGCAGAGCGATGCAGCAGCTTTTGTCCTAGTCGGGATTCAAGACGTTGTAAGCGCCTTGTAACGGTTGCCGCAGGTAGCGATAAATACTCCCCAGCTTGAGATAAGCCACCTTGTTGCACTATGTGCACAAATAACACTATATCGTCTAACATAATTCCACTTTTGCAATTTAAGCTTGATCAAAGCTTTATATTTTACTTTTTTGTAAGTCTATATCATTGGTGCTCGGTTTTCTTGCGACAAGGTTATTTTAATGTTTGAAAGTATTGATTGGACTACAGCGATTGTTATTGGGGTGGGAGCAACTGTATTGCTCGATGTGTGGAGTTTAATACTCGCAAAAGTGTTTGCAGTATCGTCGCTAAACTTTTGCTTAGTGGGTCGGTGGGTGAGTTTAATGCGTTATGGCCTGTTTAAGCATGCGTCAATTAGCCAAGCTCAAGCACAAAACAAAGAGTGCTCAATAGGTTGGTGTGTACATTATTTTATTGGAGTTATTTTTGCCTTGGTTTTCTTACTTTTAGTACCCAGCGATTGGCTCTCCTCACCAAAGCTTTTCCATGCTTTATTTTTTGGCCTTCTGACTGTTTGTTTTCCTTTTTTTATAATGCAACCAGCCTTGGGTTTAGGTATTGCTGCAAGTAACGCTAAAAGGCCTTTTTTAGCGAGGGTTAAAAGCTGTTTATCACATTGTGTTTTTGGTGTTGGCCTTTATGTTAGCGCGCTTTTATTAACTTTGATGTGAGGTATTACTATGTCGATTAACTACTGGCTAAAACGATGGCAGGATAATGATATTGGTTTTCATGAGCAAAAAGTAAATCCTTTTTTAAACCGTTATTTTACTAACTTAAACATAAAGCAAAATGGGCGAGTGTTTGTGCCTTTATGTGGTAAAACAAACGATATAGCATGGCTACTAAAGAACAAGTTTAATGTTGTGGGAGTGGAATTAAGCGAAAGTGCAATCATACAACTGTTTGATTCATTGTGTTTAACAGCAACAGTCACTCACCATGGTGAGCTAAAACTATATAAGGCAGGTACTTTGGCCATTTGGGTAGGGGATATTTTCGCTTTAACGGCTCAGTTAATTGGAGAGATTAATGCAATATACGACCGCGGAGCTTTAGTTGCGCTACCTTTCGAGTTACGAAAGAGATATACAGCTCATTTAATAAGTATCACCAATAATGCACCACAACTGCTAATTTGCTGTATCTATGACCAATCTAAACGAGATGGCACGCCTTACAGCGTGAGTGCTCAAGAAGTGTTTGATCATTATCACTGTAGTTATACTCTTCAGTTACTAAAGTGCCAACGTATTGAAAATGGTATTAAAGGCGTTGAACCTGCTAATGCGCTCGTGTGGTTGTTAAGTAAAAAGAATTGCTAGCTTTGTATATTGCATGCAATACTTGAGGCAGATGGATAGATCTTTGCGATAAGCTATAAACTATTAAGTGGGAAAGTTTGCTAAAGTAAGCTTATTGCAAGACATCTTTAACAATAACAAAAGCATTACCTTACTTTAGGATCTCCACATGAAACTACTTAAATCCTCGGCTTTAGTACTGTCGGTACTCGCCGGGCTTTCGTTATCAGGTTGCACGGTAACGCAAAATACCACTGGGAATACAGCTATGAGCCAAGTAAGTAACCCACTTACCCTTGAGCAAATCTATAAAGACAAATACTTTAAAGCACAACGTAGCACTTACTTTAAATGGCTTGATGATGGCACTGGCTACACCGTGCTTGAAGAACGTGAAAGCGAAAAAGATAAAAAAGACGACGCTGATAATGCCAAAGCCGATGATGAAAAAGAGCACGGCGTAAAAGGTAACGACATTGTATTTTATAACGCCGATGGCACGGGTCGCAAAGTTCTGGTTGAGTTTGAAAAGCTACACCCAGAAGGCGCTGAAGAGCCGCTAGCAATCGAAAGCTACCAATGGTCAAAAGACGGTAAATGGCTCATGGTATTTACCAACAGCGAGCAAGTTTGGCGCTCACGCAGCCGCGGAGACTTTTGGTTACTCAATCTTGAGACCAATCAATTACAGCAATTAGGTGGCTTGGATGTTGAGCCAACTAAGCTCATGTTTGCTAAGTTCTCGCCAGATAGCTCAAAAGTGGCTTACGTGCGCGATAACAATATTTATATGCAAGCGGTTGGTAGTCACGATGTAACAGCGCTTACCACCGATGGCAGCGCCACCATTGTTAACGGCAACTTTGATTGGGTTTACGAAGAAGAATTCACTATTGCTGATGGCTTTCGTTGGAGTCCAGATAACAAATCAATCGCTTATTGGCAGCTTGATACCAGTGACGTTAAATTTTTCACTATGATCAACAACACTGATGAGCTCTACCCTACCCTCAAAACATTTCCGTATCCTAAAGCCGGTGAAACCAACTCAGCAGTACGTGTTGGTGTGGTAAGCCTTAGCGACAAACAAACCCGTTGGGCTGAGCTTGAAGGCGACAATCGCGATCGCTACATTCCGCGTATTAGCTGGGCAGGCACTGGGAATGAGTTAATGATCCAAGATTTAAACCGCCCACAAAGTCACAACAAGGTGTGGTTATTTGATTGGCAAAAGCAGCAACTGACTAAAATTTTAGAAGACAAAGATGATGCCTTTATTGAATGGTTTTATAAAGCCAATTGGTCAAAAGACGGCAAATTCTTTATTTGGCACAGCGAACGTGACGGCTGGCGTCATCTTTACCGTGTATCGCGCGATGGCAAAAGCATTATTGACCTAACGCCTGGCGATTACGATATTGTTGATATGCTCACTATCAATGAAGATAAAAACGTGATGTATTTTATTGCTTCACCAAACGATCCAGGTCAGCGCTATTTATATCGCACGCCACTTGATGGCAGTAGCAAACCTGTGCGTGTAACCCCTGCTGAGTTTGAAGGCTCTAACAGCTATTACATGTCTAAAGATGCCTCATGGGCAATGCACAGCTATTCTAAATTTGGCACACCGCCCACAAAGCAAATCATTAACGTGAACGATCACAGTAATGTAAAAACCTTAGTTGAAAATAACGAGCTAAAAGAAAAGTTAGCTGAGCAAAGCTTACCAAACCACGAATTTTTTAAAGTGAATGCGCAAGACGGCACTGAGCTTGACGGCTACATTATGTTCCCAAAGAATATGGATAAAAGTAAAAAATACCCGATTGTTTTTTACGTATACGGTGAACCGTGGGGCTCTACGGTACAAGACCGCTATGAAGGCAATAGCTACTTGTATAAATCATTATTAACGCAAAAAGGGTTTATTGTGGCATCGGTTGATAACCGTGGTACACGCGCACCCAAAGGCCGAGATTGGCGCAAATCGATTTATAAAAAAATCGGCTCAATCACCGTGCAAGATCAAGTTGATGCGCTCGATGCGATGGCCAAACGTTGGGATGTAATAGATACCGACCGCGTTGGCGTGTGGGGACATTCAGGTGGCGGTAGTTCAACGCTTAACTTATTGTTCCGCCATGGTGATAAATTTAAAGTGGGTATTGCCTCAGCGCCCGTGCCAGATATTCGTTTATACGACACTATTTACCAAGAGCGTTATGCGGGTAATCCAAATACCGATCCTGAAAGTTACGATAACACCTCGCCTATCACCTTTGCTAAAAACCTAACGGGTAAGCTATTGCTTATTCACGGCACGGGTGATGACAACGTACATTACCAAGGCTCAGAGCGTTTAATTGACGAGCTCGTTAAGCACAACAAACAGTTTGAGTTTTTCTCATACCCTAACCGCTCACACAGCCTACGTGAAGGCAAAGGCACCGCCCTGCACTATCACACCATGATGGCCGAGTTTTTTGAAAAGAACTTACTAACTAAGTAATCGATTTAAAATAGTAAAATACTGAAGCCGCATACTAATTATTAGTATGCGGCTTTTTTGATCAAAGTGTAACGGGGGTTTACAAAGCGTAGGTTGGGTAGAGAGCAAAGAAACCAACGAAAAAATGTATTTCTTCAACCCAAATCTGTTACTTAACATCAAGCGGCGTAAAGTTTGGCGCCGCTTTACAAAGCTCGTCATATAACATTTCGTCACCATTACTTCTTTCTGATTCAGGTAAAATCACGCCATGTAACTGCGAACGAAGCTCGTCCCACCTTGCGTCCAGTACTTGCCAATTATATTCGTCATAAGTCCCTTTGAAAATGACAGGTTTAATTTCGATAAATGGCAGCTCTTTCTTTTCATACTGGCTAGCTTCGAATTCTCTTTGCCACCTTGAGCCAAGACGATCTACACGACCTATTTGCTGTTCTACAACACCTGGATTCCATTCAGGATGAAGTAGGTAGACAACTCTACATGCCTGATGTAAGTTTAAGCCTTCGCGGCCTACTACTGATTGAGCTACAACAACTTTAGGGAAGCTATTCTGGCGATTAAAGCCTAGTTGCATAACCCTTCGACTATGTGCTTCGGTACCACCGTACATTAGGCGTGCCATACCACCGCGCACATGAGTAAACTCATTAGCAACACGTTGAGTGATGACTTTCCATAAGTTATTTGCTTCCCCAGGGTCTAATTCTCCATCTCCATTCTCATCACCTTCATTTTTAGCTGTTACTACATTCATTAAGTCTTTAAAGCCTTGAGCAAGCTCAAGTGCAGATAAATCAAAGCCCTCTTTATCTATTAACTCAAAAATCGCATTCGCAAAGCTCATAAGGTTTGCTTTTTGATCAGACTCTTTTGAATCGACAGTTACTTTAAAAGCATCAAATAAAGCTGAAGTTCTTGCATCAAAAACGTTAGCCTTAGCTTCTTCAATACGTTCAACTAGAGTATTTTTTGCTTTATCAATTCTATAAGTATGTTGGTTGTATTGCTTTGCAAGTTTCTGATTAACTTCTTCAATACTCCAAGAAAGTTTAAGCTGCTTAAGTGCAGCCAGAACGGCTAACTCTTCCGATTCAGCGCTATTTTCCGCTGAGGTATGAATTTTACTTTGGGGCCAATATTTTTCTTGCTGAAGTGATCTTAGCATTTCTCGGGCATTTAGTAGGTTTACTAACGCGCGCATTGGTTTAGTCATCTTACCAAAAACGAGGGCTTTTTGATTCTTACTTAAGTCTTTTTCAATCTCTTCAATGACTTTAATAATTGCAGGGTGGCTATAAAGTGATTCTTCACCAGACTGATATGAATTAGCAATAATTGATTGCCACCATTGAGCTCTTTGTTCTTTTTTGCTTGGTAAAGTAACGTTTTCAATTTCTAACACATCATCATCTATTGATGAGTTAATTGATTTGTCGATTATGCCTGCGATGCCATGACCATTTGCTAGTGTTAGTCTGGCTCTTTTAGATGTTGAGTCTGTTTGCATAATAGATGATGCAGAAAGCCCTTCAACTGCACAGACTATCTTTTTCCATTCAGTTGAAAGACCTGATATTTCTACATTTACGGGCAGTTGTTTACGGTAAGCATTTATAGGTAAACCCGACACCTTATTAAAGGCCTTTATGGTGTCATCTTGACGCTTATCTCTTCGAAACAAGTAAGGTGATAAAACCTGCTGGAATTTAGTTGATGTTTCTTTAAATTGCTGGCGAATAACAGGATCTGCGCGCCAAGTTTGCTTTAGTTTAGAAACTATTTGCGCATATTCTTTAACGATCTCTAGGATTTTATCTCGATTTTCTTTTGGCAGATCTATTCTGCTGAGCATATCTTCCCACTGTCCAACACCTAGCTCAACAGGTGTTGCTGTCATAGCAAGGTTACGGGTTGATTCAGTTTTTAATACGATATTATTTAAAATGGTACTTAAGCTACTCGTTTCGCCTCTACTCTTGTGAGCTTCGTCTATCACCACTAAATCAAATGCTCCTAATCCAAGGCCTACTGCTTTTTCTAGTAGTGTTCGATACTCACTGCCAGCTGAAAAAACATTCCCATCAAAACCACTCATACCCCAATTGAAATTATTAATCACATAATTTAGGGTTTTGTTGATTACATGTTTTTTAGGTAGTTTATCGGCATGGTTAACTATGTTTCTCGCACATACTTCAGCTTCCCAAGATACTAAATCTGAACGCTGATGATAACCTCTAGGAACACTGCCATTATGAGCTTTATGGTATTGACCGTAAATTTCAGGTAATAAGGCCCAGCGATCAGCTTTAGAACTTACACCTAATCGCCAATTAGCAAAATTTTGCGAAAGTAATACAACACTCTCATTTGCCCATGGTTCTGCGGTTTCTTCCTCTTTATATGCGTCAAGAAATCCCCATAAACTTCGTATAATAGGTTTTGGTTTTAAGTGCTTGTCTCTGTCTTCAAGCTCATTTTGCCATTGAAACCCGAGTGTTGTAGGCAATACAACTAATACTCGGCCACCGGCTTTTTTAACAGCATTAATAAGCTCAACAGAAATTCGCGTTTTACCCATACCTACTTCATCAGCAATGATTGCGCCAGACTTGGGCAATGTTTTAATCAAATTGTGGACACTAAGTTTTTGGCCCTCATTTAACATTTCATTGCTCTCTAAGGAATCTGTAATGATATTAGAAACTTGCTCCCAACCTTTAAAGTTCATTACTGTTCTCCTAATCTTGCTAATGTCACTAACCCTACTTTTTGCTCTATTCGTTTTAGCACTTTTTCATATTGAGCCCCTGATTCAGTGGCGGCTGATTCTGCATAACTAGGTCTAAATGGCGGCTGCCATAACGCTGAGAGGGGGTTGATAGCTATCTCTTTGAAGAATAAAAAAGCTGAGTTATTTTTTAGTTGAGAAAATGTTTGCTCTAAGCGAATACACCATTGCAACCAGTCTTTTTCTAGTACTTGTGTTTGCTTTTCAGCAATAAGCTCTATCAATGTCATCATTGAGTTGATTGAATAGCTTTTATCTATTCTAACATCGAGTTCAGCGCCTGTTGATATGCTTTCTTCGGTAATATCTTCACCATTGGAATCTTCAGCATCTGAGCTTGGCAGTAGTGGAAAAGAGCTAAATATATACCAGGCATCATCCAATGCGAGCTCAGGTAGCTCTGTTGCTGCTACTCGGCCATACTCATCAATAACGGGAATATCTGCTGTGTGTGTGGTGCCATTATCTAGCCAGGAAACGGTAAGCTGCCTTGGTGCTTTCCCGGACCAAAGTAGCCTTTCTTCAGATTCTAATGTGAACTTGTCAGCTCCTGCGCATACAATACTAAATGCTTCTTTAAATGGCGTGCTTGGTATTAAAGCGTATGTATCATTTTCAAGTTCTTCAAGTATAAAGTATGTAATTGGTAGAGATATATGTTCAGCTTCATGCTCAGACATGTCGCAGCCTGCATTTAATTGAGCTGTTTCAGGAATTAAATATTCGCTATCAAAGCAAACTGGTAACTTTAAGCTCAAAGCGGTTTCGTGGTTTTCCTCCCCATGCCAAGTAGTCCCTTTTGCATTGAACACGACTCCTGCCTCTAAGTTACCTCCAAATTTGGACGCTTTTTGAGTAAAGCCTGGAGCTGTTAAATTACCTGAACCTAAGTACACCCATGCTCTTTTACACGCATTTTCGTTTTCTGATTTTTTTGCACAGAAAATAAACTTTGCGTGCAAGTTGCGCTGCATTTGACCATCTTGATATAGAGGATCATATGCCTTTAAGACTTGCCAATTATCTCTTTGCAAACTATGTAAGCTACTTGCTACTGATTGACAAGCGTGCTGACTAATTACAATGCTTTTTTCTACATTTTTTGTTAGCAGGCTTTCATCACTTAAGCGCTGGTTGATAAGAGCAATAACACTCGGAACTTCAGAGCTTGAGCCACCTTCATAGAAGCCTGAGCCTAAAGTTAAATAATTACGTTTTTTATCATTGCAATGGTGCTTTACTAAAGTGGGGAGTTGATCAAGTAATGATGTTGAGCGGTTATCAAAAAATCGAGGTTTTATGTATTTTTCAATTTTAATGTCATCAAGCAGCTTGTGGAATTTCTCATATTTCTTGTGGGTGTTAGATAGTCGTTTCTTAGTGTCATTATTTCTCAAAATAGCGATATCGAAATGGCTAATAACATCACTTAAAAATTGATAAGCACTAGCAATGTCTGCATTACCTTGCGCATCTTGCTTATCAAGTTGAACATCAATAGACCATACAAGATCTAAACTGTCTTCAAGTGTTTGCCTAGTCCAATTACCTGTTGAAACAATTAACCTAATAAGGTGCTCATCAGTATCGATTGCCTTAAATATTAATAGCGCAACTTTACTGTGCAATAAGTTAAAAGGTTTATTAGCATCATGTTTGAAGGGTAAATGCAGTAAGCCAGGGCATGTAATTGGTGAAATTTGTGCGTGATTTGGGTCGAGCATTAATGCAAGGCTAATATCACCTTGATAAGCCCGTTGCCCTTTCATATTTAGGGTGAACTTCTCTAACGCATCATTAAAGAATTCAGCGTCAGCGGAGTAGCCTGTTATAAGTCCAAACTCACCTTTGTAGTTTCTTGGGGCGGTAAAATAACTCGCTAGTGATGGCGCTAGTTTCTTACACATCATTATCACCTTTTGGCTCTAACCATTGATCCAGTTTATTTTCAAAGTCTTGATTAAGCGCGTACATATTCCAAACTCGAAACGAAATATCGTGTGGAAATAGTGAAGAGTCTTCAACTTTTTCATTGTTCACAGTTTCAGGCTTACCAAATGCAGCAGCGGGAAGGACATGAGTGCCTCTGCAGCGAAGTACAACTTCATCCCTTTCTAACAGTGACTTGAGAATACTAACATCATCACTTTGCATACATTGTTTTGCGAAATGGTTGGCTTCTTTTCCTATGCTTGGGTCATGTTCAAGACTTAGAAAATCATTGGCAGCCACTTTTAATTTATTTACAGCTTTACAAATACTTTCTGAAAGAGGTGTTGTAAGGTCAAGTTTTGGTGGGTTCAAAGGCGCAATTTCGGCTTCAATCATATTAAGTAAATCTAATGATTTATTTCTTAGAGAAAAGAACAAAGCACCACTTTTTAAGTCATCAAAATGAGTTTCTTCTATGAAAGGTGGCCTTGTCCAATCAACATAGTTGTGAAGGTCATTTGACTTTGCCCACTCAAGTATACTTTTTCTTCTACTGACATTTTGAGGCTCACCTGACAATAAAGCTTGAGTGAATACATTTAAGGCATGTTGCTCTAAACGCACTATCGGAGAAAGTACATAAAGTAAATTATTATGGCTTGATGTTTCAGAGGAAGGCAGCTGCTTTTCGTTTTTGACCCACCTTGCTAAAAACGCTGTAATATTTAATTTATGGCATTTATAACCCATAGAAGCAGCATCTATAAAGTCTCTACCTTGCTGGCTTAAGCTAAAGCTATTGAATCGATCACCTTTAGATTCAACGAACCCTAAACCTGGTAATGCTTGTACTGTGCTCATGCGCATTGGCTGAGTCACATAGAAGTTATTGCTGCTGAAAGTTTTATAGGTTAAATCTACAGGGCTATTTAATTTAGTTCTGCCTCTTAGGCGATTATCCGCACGCCAGTCATTCGTATAGTATGCTAAATGGCAAGCAAGTGCTTCGATAGCGTTAGTGACTTGAATATTTGTAACTTGCTTACCTGTTTGCCTTACTGTTTCAGCAACATCAATACCTAAACAAGCTAGAAAGACAGTTTTGGCATATTTTACCCCACCTAACCCAGGTACTGCTAAATCGTTAAATTTACGTACTATAGAGCTTAAACCTAACGTTCGTGTTCGTCTTTGAGAAATGACCTTTTCTGGCCCCATTAACCCCCAATCCATATGTGTTCCCTTTATATATTTTTAGTGCTAATTAAGCTTTCAACTTTTAATATAGTTATCCAAAATGATACAACACTGTTGCGACAAAAACTTGTCGCGGCTTTGCTACTTATTTAAAACAGGTTAAATTAATTAAGCTATATTTTGGTTTTTATGATTCTTTAACAAAAGTTCCATTTACACTTCTGGCAACTACGATGTAAGCAAATAGCAATGTAGTCTATTCAAATGATTTATTCTATGTTTTTATAAGGTTAATGAATATATCAAGTGGCCAATTTGAAGTTAGTATTGGACACTCCTATAAACAACGGCTGTAGTTATTGCCATCAGGAGTTACTGGCAAACACTCACAAACAAGCTATGGAGCTAGCAATACGAATCAGCATTTAAAAGTTTATGGTTTTTTAGCCAAAAATAAGGTGGAGATTTACGGTGTGTAGCTAGCGAGGAATAAAAAGCGCGAGAATGTTAACTCTCGCGCTGTTCTTCAAATGAGCTCAGTGCTTTAATGAAAAGCTTTTAAGGCTTAAATATCGAAGCGGTCGGCGTTCATTACTTTAACCCACGCTTTTACAAAGTCTTGCACAAAACGCTGTTTGTTATCGTCTTGCGCGTAAAACTCGGCTAGGGCTCTTAAAATAGAGTTTGAACCAAACACTAAATCAACACGGGTTGCCGTCCATTTAGTATTACCAGTGCTGCGATCAACGATATTAAAGGTACTTTTGCTGGCAGGCTCCCAGCGGTTGTTCATATCAGTTAAATTAACAAAGAAATCATTTGTTAAAGTCCCTACATTATTTGTAAATACACCGTGCTGAGTGCCACCGTGGTTAGTGCCAAGCATGCGCATGCCACCCATTAATACAGTCACTTCTGGTGCGGTTAAGCCCATTAGTTGGCTGCGCTCTAACAGTAGTTCCTCAGCTGATACAGAGTAGTCTTGTTTTAACCAGTTTCTAAAGCCATCATGAGTTGGCTCTAATACATCGAACGATTCTGTATCAGTCATTTTGTCAGTGGCATCACCTCGCCCTGGTGCAAACGGTACTGTTATATCAACCCCAGCTGCTTTTGCTGCTTGTTCTACGGCGGCTGTACCACCAAGAACAATTAGGTCGGCTAAGCTAACTGGTTTGCTTAAACCTGCTTGTACTTGCTCAAGTGCAGCTAATACCTTTGCCAAGCGCTCTGGTTCATTACCTTGCCAATCTTTTTGAGGGGCTAGACGAATACGTGCACCATTAGCGCCACCACGGTGATCTGAACCGCGGTAAGTGCGGGCACTATCCCATGCAGTGCTGATCAGGTCATTCGCTTTAATGCCGCAATTTAGTAATTTAGCTTTTAGCTCTGCAATCTCAGAATCTGATAAGGTGTAATCGACACTTGGGATTGGGTCTTGCCAGATTAAATCTTCACTTGGTACATCAGCACCTAAGTAACGGGCTTTAGGTCCTAGGTCACGGTGAGTGAGTTTAAACCAAGCGCGAGCGAATACGTCGCTAAAGTATTCGAAATCATTATAAAAACGTTCAATGATCTTACGATATTCAGGGTCCATTTTCATTGCCATATCGGCATCGGTCATTATCGGATTTAAACGAATTGACGGGTCTTCAACATCAACGGGTTTATCCTCTGCTTTAATGTTTACAGGCTCCCACTGGTGCGCACCTGCTGGGCTTTTAGTCAGCTCCCACTCGTAGTTTAAAAGTAAGTAACAGTAGCCATTATCCCACTTAGTTGGGTGTGTGGTCCACGCGCCTTCGATGCCTGATGTCATAGTGTCACGCCCGATACCGCGTGTTTTATGGTTATTCCAACCAAGACCTTGCTCAAATACATCGGCGGCTTCAGGCTCTGGGCCCAAATTGTCTTCACTGCCATTGCCGTGAGTTTTACCTACAGTATGACCACCTACAGTAAGTGCTGCGGTTTCTTCATCATTCATTGCCATACGGGCAAAGGTTTCACGCACTTGCTCAGCAGTTTTAAGTGGATTAGGCTCTCCATTGACCCCTTCCGGGTTAACGTAAATTAAGCCCATCTGGACAGCCGCTAATGGATTATCCATGGTGCTAGGTTTTTCGACATTGTCGTAACGTTCATCACTTGGTGCAAGCCACTCTTTTTCAGCGCCCCAATAAACATCTTTTTCTGGATGCCAAATATCCTCGCGGCCACCGGCAAATCCAAAGGTTTTTAAACCCATTGATTCGTAGGCCATGTTACCGGCCAAAATAATTAAATCAGCCCAGGATAATTTATTGCCATATTTTTTCTTGATAGGCCAAAGTAAACGCCTTGCTTTATCTAGGTTGGCGTTATCGGGCCATGAGTTTAACGGTGCAAAGCGTTGATTCGCGGTGCCACCGCCGCCACGTCCATCTGCTAAACGGTAAGACCCTGCTGAGTGCCAAGCCATGCGGATCATCAAGCCACCATAATGACCCCAGTCAGCTGGCCACCAATCTTGACTCGACGTCATAAGGTTTTTTAAATCGGTTTTAACCGCTTCAAGGTCTAGTTTTTTAAACTCTTCAGCGTAATTAAAATCATCGCCGTATGGATTCGTTTTTGTGTCGTGTTGGTGAAGAATGTCGAAGTTTAATGCGTTTGGCCACCAATCAGTATTAGATTTAGAAGATTGTGTGTTGCTGCCATGCATTATTGGGCATTTACCTGCACTAGAATTACTCATGTTTGTCCCTGTCTAAGAAAATAAAATTTAATCGGAAACTGTAACTGACGGTTATTTAATAGATTCAATATAGCTGATTTATGTTGGAAAACTAGGTGTAAGCAATGCTTTAAAGCGATTGCAGTCATCTATTAATTAGATGCAGAGGCTTACAAAATATCCTTATAAAATGAGACTATAACCAATAAGCACTTAATACATTATAATTACTGACTGTTAACTCTTAAATGCTGAGCTTCTTAAAAGAGTCACGTAAAAACTGCCTCCAAGTGTGGTTTTTTAAGCAAGTTATAATAGGGGCTACAAAAAGTAGGCCGGGTACAGTGAAACTAATTTAGACAACAAATAATTAGGCTAATTTGGCGGTTTAACAGTGTCTATAGGTTAAAATATACCATGTATAGCCATTCAAAAAGAAAGCGGTAAAGACAGGTCGCGGCCCACTTTCACTCATTTCAATAGAAAAACGCAAAAAACATGATGTTATCTACGTTTCTTCTGCTTAGCTTTAAATGCCTTATAGCTTTAAGCTTGTATCAAGCTTGATTATCTCACCGGATAAGACATCAAAAGTATAATAAAGCGTCTCACTTTTCGTATTGGTATAAATCAAAAGCATTTCATTCTTGATTACTTGATAGCCTTCAATATTATTCATAACAGACTTTAAGTTTGAGCCATCATATTCAGAAACCAACAACTCTTTCATATCATTTTGGTTTAAAAAACCATCTTTGTTCGTATCTTTTCGTGCAACAGAATAAATATTTTTACTTAAAATATGACGATAGTCTGTTTCTTTTGATTGAGTTGGTGAAAAGTCTACAATTAGCGCATTATTTTCAAATAATAAGAGATTCTTTTCACCAGGTTTAGTAAACATCAAATTGACTGCATTACTACTTAAATTCAGTGAGGATGAAACAACCATCATTTCTGCATTTGAATTATAAGATTGCTCTTCTATTATTTTATCCGAGGTTACCTCTAAGATATGCACATCTTTAATTTGACCAACGTATTTTTTTTCTAGCTTAGGTTTTTCCTTGTGGGCATTCCTATGATCAATGACTTGAACCTTTGGTTCAGAGTAATCTTTTTTAAAAAAGCCACTGAATACATCTTTACCAATAGCAAAAATTACAATTATTGCTGCGATAAAGAGCAATATCTTATTAGATTTTTCAATAAAACCCATGATGTGAGTACTCAACTATAACTCCTTGTAGCGCTCGTTTAATCGGCGCTAAATAGCAGGTTAAAATTAGTAACTAGGAGCGCAAGCCAGCAGTATTGGCTCCTTTGGTTATGCTGTTGTTATTTAGTTACACACAACACCTTACCAAAAACACTTGCTTTGGTAAGTTCACATTGTTGAGTGCCATTTTTAATTTTTATTGCATCACCACAACTTGTATCGCGAACAATAGGTTGACCATTATTTGGCTCAATGGTTACCTTTCTAGCACCACATAGCTCGTAAGCTTTTTTTAACCAACTACCAAGTAACTCATTGCCTATATCGGTCTGACCTTTTGCTGAGACAATAAATGAATTAGCACTATCATTCGCATATATTGTGAATTTAACGTCTTCTTTTGAAAGGCTATCCAAACTAAATAAACACAAGACTAAAGGCATAAAGTTTGATTTCATATTGCTACATACGAGCTTGCAGATTAACTCGCTTTAAATTTATTTACTGATAGGAACAACCTTATCTGAGTTCCTAATTTGGTTCAATTGCTTACTTTAAGCTCTCATAAAAGAAAATTTGCTATTTGAATGATTTTTTAGGAGGGCTAGCGGGTATTTGAGTGATTTATTTTGAGGATATTGACGATCTCTTCTTAATATAGCCTGTTTGCAGTTTTTCACTTTAAGGAATGTAAGCCCTATAAACTAAGCTGTTTGAAACTGTTTAATAAAAAGCTGTCGTCGACCTATTATGCTCTCTATTTTTATTCTTGTGATACAAATGACTCTTTTCGCAATTCATTATCTTTAGACTAAATGTGTCGCACAGTTTAAATTCGTAGGTTTATCGTTTTCCTTTGCTCATAGAACACCTATCTTTTAAGCTAAAATGTAACTTACTTGGTATCTAGTAATCTATGACTGGTTCACTATTGTCGATTAAAAATTATAAGCGAGTTGCCCTTCCCTGTTGCAACCAATAAATGTCGGTTATCAGGTGTGAGAGTCAGTGATGAGACTCCCTTTAATTTTTGCTCACCAACATTATAAAAAGACGCTTTCAAAGCGAGCTTTCCATCTTTTTGTACGTTAAACACATGCAAACCAATTCCTAACTCACCTGCGGCGTAAAGCGTGTCACCCTTGTTTGATATGGCTAAACTGCTGGCCCCTTTTAAGCCATCATTTCCAATATCAGCGTTAGTGATAGCATCTATAAAACGATATTTTCCATTTGGTGCTTTTTGTAATACGACAATTGAATGGCTTCCAGAGCATGCTATATATAAAAACTGCCCATTTGACGAAGTCACAATTTTTTGCGGATTGAGACACTGAATTACACCATTTTCACTGTGTTCAATGACTTGCTTAACAGATAAGGCTCCATCAGTTTGCCTATCAAAAATAGTTAATTGGTTTTCATAACCAAGTACGAACAACGCATTATTTGATGGTGATAACGCAAGGCTTACAGGTTTACCCAAACTATCGGTATAGGGTTTTGCGTGTGTTATTTTTTGTTTAAATGCGACTGTATGATCTGCTTTTACATCAAAAATTGAGATGGCATTGCTCATATAGCTTGCTACTAAAAGCTGCTTTTAGTTTGCTGGGTGAATGACTTCCCACGCGCCAAGTAAGCCAAGTGTGTCTGGTGATTTTAAAATAGTGTTATCTGTAAATACGTTTTTATAACTTAGGCCATCACTTAGCGTCTGGCTATAGGTAATGGTTTTATCTGTTTCATTAAATAGCGTTAATGCGCCATCATATACCCAAACCACCTCAAGGTGCTAGTTTCAGTTGGAATTAAAAACGATTTAGGCAAGGCATTGATTGCAAGTAATAGTGGTTCTATTGTTAAAATCAAAAACGCAGTATAAATCGTTTTTAAACCAACCCTTTGGGCGTTTCACAGGCACTTACTCTCATCGTTGTTCCTTCTTAAAAGGGACTGCCATTGTTGCAAAGCAACGCCTTGATATTAAGCACCTGTGAAACGCTGAATTCTGCACCTTGAGGTGGCTTGGGTATAAAACCCTGTTACAGCGACTAGACGATATTTTGGCAAGTAAGTTAAACCCGATGCGCCTTCTAAGCCTTTAAAAGTAGGTGGCGTGTTTTTAAATAGACGATTAAAAGTAAGGTTAAAATGCTTGTCAGCGTTGAAAACAGCCACTGCATTATCGTCACCGCTGGAAATAAAGACCTTGGTGTTATCGGCCTTGGTTTTGATGCTTCTGGGGTTAGCTAGTCCATCAACCCCGTTTGTATTGTCGCTCAGTACTTGGATAAGGGTGAGGCTTTGCGCTGCCTTTACTGTTGAGCCATAAAACAAGCTGGTGAAGACCAACAGAGAAAATAAAACTGCGCTTTGAGTTTGAAACATGGCTTTGGATACCTCAAAAAATACGTTGTTATATACAATCGCTACCTTAGCAACCCTTCTACCCATTCTAACACTAAGCGGGTATCGCGCGTTTGAAATCGTTGCTTTTTAGGTACGTAGTAACAAAATTCGGATGTCACTGGCTGTGTACCAAAGTGTTTAAGTAGCTCAGTGTTTAATAGCTTTTTTACTAGTGTAGTTGAACAAAATACCAGTCCTGAGCCGGCCATGGCTTCTTGAATGCCAAATAGCTCTTGATCAAAGGTTTTGATAATAAATAATGCAGGGTCTAAGTTGTTTTGAGTAAGCCATTGTTTAAGTGGTGGCTCACTCAAGGCGTTGTTTTTCCATTTGGTGGTATACAGCGTAACTGGGTTATTTTGCCATGGGATATCTGCCGCTTTGTGCGAGCCAAATAGATTAAATTGTTCGGTTTTAATAATGTCATCTGCGTTTATATTGTGCTGCTGACCAAAGCGGATCGGTAAGGTGTGTAATTGTTTATCAACGGCTTCACTGGTTGATATATCTACCTCAAGATTAGGCTGGTTTATAGATAATTCCTGCAATGCGGGTATTAAGCGCAAGGCGGCCAGTGACGAGGTGGTGCTTATTTTGACTGTCGCCCCTGTGGCTTGCACTGTTGTCAGTGCTTGGTCGATGCGGTTAAAACCGTCACTTGTGGCCGCACTTAAGTATTCACCAGTGGGAGTGAGAGTGATCTTTCTTACTTGGCGGTAAAATAAATCTACATTTAATCGGCTTTCAAGATTATTTATATGGTGTGAAATTGCAGTTGGCGTGATTGATAGTTCATCAGCTGCGGCTTTAAAGCTACCTAAACGCGCCGCAGATTCAAAGGCTTTAAGCGCTTGTAATGAGACTTGCATGTGGAATATTGGCAAATGATAAAATAAATTATAGATGAGTATAACTTATTTATAGCTGAAGTTAACTCATTTGTGAATTGCTGCTGTTAGTTAGATGATTGCATCATATTCACTACGAGGATAAACAGTATGACTACCCTACTACATATAGATGCAAGCGTAAGAGCGGCTAAAAACGACAACCCAAGCCATGATTCAATCTCTAAAAATATAGCTAAGTGTTTTACCGATAGCTTTTCAAAGCATCAAGCTATAGATGAGTATATTTATCGTGATGTGGGTGTAAATCCACCCCCTTTTATCAGCCAAGATTGGATAGGTGCTGTGTTTACGCCCAACGATAAAAAGTCTGACGAACAGAAGCAGTTATTGGCTCTATCCGATCAGTTAATTGCAGAAATAACGGCTGCTGAGATTATTGTTATCTCGTCACCTATGTATAACTACGGTATGCCCGCGCAGTTAAAGGCATGGTTTGATCATGTTATCCGTATTAACAAAACCTTTGATTTTGACCTATCGCGCGGAGACTTTCCATTGCAACCTTTGCTTGAGGGGAAAACACTCGTTATCGTGACTTCTACGGGAGAGTTTGGGTTTGAGGTTGGGGGTATTCGCGAGAATATGAGTCATCTAGTGCCGCATTTACGTACGCTAAGTAAATATTTAGGTGCCAATACGATTTTCGAAATCACTTCTCAGTATCAGGAGTTTAATGACGAACGTCATGAGCAATCTTTAAAAAATGCCTACAATAAAGCAGCTGAGCTTGGGTTGAAGCTCAGCGCAGAGAGTTTTAAGACAGGCCACTAAAAAACTGTAATGGGGGTTTACAGTGCGCTAAACCTCCTGAATTTAAATAAGTGGTTATTGTGCAGCTAAATTAAGTAAACGGATGACCGTTGCTTGGTTCGGGGCACAGTGCTCTGGATCAAGGTTTGAGATATAGCTGTGAATCAAATCAAGCTCTACCTTGTTGCCCTTGTTTTTAAGGGCAAACTCTTCAATTGCTGAGCAGCGGCGGGCATCGTCGTACATTAGATCTAAGGTTGGTATGAGTACGTTTAGGCTTTGTGCTTTGTCAAAATCAGCTATCCAGCTTGCCCTGCCACTTCGCGTTATATTGTCTTCATTCATATTTATTGATGCTAGCTTGTCGAGCCATTTCTGCCCAAAACCATTCATTGTGTAGTGTGCAATGTACTCCATATCAGGGCTACATACATCGGGCTCACCTTTTTCCTCTATTCGCTGCTCACGGAGCAAAGTAACCTGCTCTAACCAGTGCTCGGTTGGCTTGTGAGTTTCTACGCCACTACTGCTTAAAATAGCCAGCCGTAACGATGAGTAAACTCCTGCACAATTCCAACGAGTACCTGTGGCCACTACGCGTTTATGCCAAGTTACTGCTTTGTGAAAATCTTTTTCTACGACAAATTCACCTGATTCATAGCTAGTTGCCAGTATGTTCATGCATCCTGCATGGCCGTTTATTCCACACTCAGACCAGTAGCGGTAGGCTAATCCTTTGTTTTGCAGTTGGTGGGCAGCGATATGTCCGGCGTTATATTGGAGGTTGTTTAATTTGATGTCTGTTACTTCACTTAGGGTGTCTAAATCATCTAAGAAGTCTTGTACTTGCGATACATCAATAGATTCGCCATTAAAATGATACTTTTTATTAATGAGTTCAGCTGCACTCAATTGGGCATTTAAAATAATCGCGAAATTAGCTGCGTCGAACTCTATTTCACGTGTGGCGGTCTCTAATGTGTCTATGTGTTTTTGTAATTCATTTATGTCTAATGTGTTGAGAGGATCTGCACTGTAAAGTTGCGATTGAATAGCTTTGTGAGCGTGATTTACATCTTCAAGTGTTATTGCAAAGCTAGGTAAGCTAAATGCTAATAAGCTTAAAGCAAAACGTTTGAGCTTTCTCATCGTCGATCCCTCTTGTTATAATTTTTATGTCTTCAATAAGCGTTGTTTACAATACATTAAAGTGGCGCTATTTACACCTGATATAGGTAACGTAAAACACATGGCAGAGTTAAAGTAGTAATTGGGGGGGGAGAGAGTAAAAAGCATTTACTTAGGCTCAGCAAATGCTTAGGTATGAATGCTAATTAGTTAGCGTTTTTGCGTAACGTAACCGCTAAAGCCTAGGGCTTTAAAATACAGTTTACTTATATTGAAGCGAGTTTCGTCGAGTAGGTCGGCTAAGCGAATGCGATCTAGCGGGTAAAACTCATGCTCAAAATTATGTTTCATGCGCTCTATTCCAACCTCGGTTAAACCTAGCTGTTGGCACAGCGTAAATTGAGCATCGCGCTCAAATGTGGTTTCAGGGCGCATTAAGTCAGCTATGTATAAATTAGCGTGTGGTTTTAGCCGTTGAGCGATGGCCTTAAACATGTCCTTTTTGTCGCCGTTATCAGCTAAGAAATGCATAACGAGTAGGCAAACGGCGGCATCAGCGGGATCGTTTAATTCATCTATACTGCCTACATGTACTTTGACTCGCTCGCTGATCCCTAAATCAGAGAAGCGCTGTTGTCCTATGTTTAACATATCTATAGATACATCTTGTGCTGTAAAACGCCATGTTGGGTTTATAGCAGCCAGTTGAGCAATGTCTTTACCAGTACCTGAGCCAACAACCAAAATATGTGCATTATCGTCAAGTGTGGCGCTCAATTGTGCTGCAGTGCAGCTATGGAGCAGGTCGTAACCTGGTACTAGGCGAGTGATTCGTGAATCATACTCAGTGGCTTCGTCTTGTGTAAATGATGGCACAGTTTCAATCCTTTAAATGATAGAGATGGTAGAAAAACCACCTGGTTTCTTCGCTACGTGAACCACAGTGGAAACGCGTTCGGTTAGCTGTGATACATGAGATATCACCCCTACTTTTCGCCCTTGCGCTTGCAATGAGTCAAGTGCATCCATTGCAATACTGAGGGTTTCACTGTCTAACGTACCAAATCCTTCGTCAATAAACAAAGAGTTAATACTTACTTTGTTTGATGAAAGTGAGGCAAGCCCTAATGCAAGTGCCAGTGATACTAAAAATGACTCTCCCCCAGAGAGGGTATTTACAGAGCGTTGTTCGTCGGCCATGTCACGGTCGATGATAGCAATATCGAGTGTTTGCTCGATAGCACTGAGCTCATAACGTTTATTAAGCGTGTGCAAATGCGTATTAGCATAGTGCAGTAATATTTTCAGCGTTTGTGTTTGTGCTAAATTACGCATGGTTTTACCTGTAGCATCGCCAAGGACTTTATTTAACAAATGCCACTGTTCAACTTGTTGTTGTAATACACTTAACTCGCTTTGTTTGGTGTGCAGTGCTTTAGCGTTTTGATGGTGTTGCTCAAGTATGGTATTGGTCTCAAGCTGCGTTTTATGTAATGTTGTTTGCGCTTGAGTGAGATCCGTTAATTGGGTTAATAGCACTTGCTCTGTTTGTGCCGGCTTATTACTGTTTTGATGTTGCTTGTCGGCATTTTGTTGTTGTTTTAGTAAAGCATTTGCATCAACTAACGCTTGGGTTAATTGCTCATGTTGTTTTAACTGGTCTTTGATTTCATCATTACTTATAGTTAGTAAAAATTTGATCTGTTCTTCAGTTGCCTCATTATATTGGCGTTTAAAATCAGCAAACCACAGGGTATACCGTTCATCTAGCTTCGCGTGCTCTTGGTTGTTCTCATGTAGTCGCTGCTCGTAATTTTTAACTGTTATTGCTTGTTCATCACGCTGCTTAACTGCGTTATCGTAAGCTTGCTGACTTTGGGTTAGTTGTGCTTGGCATTGCTCTAATTGCGTACTCAGGTTTGCTTGGTATTGATCTGCGCTTATCTGTTGATTATTAAATAGCGCAAGTCGCTCTGATTGTACGCTATTGTGTTGTTGTTCAACCTTATTTAATTCATCATTTAAGGCTGTTAACGTACTCTGGGAATGACTAATAAGCGGCGTAAGGTGTTGTATTTTTTGTTCCGCGTTCTCAAGGTGTTTCTGATTTTGCTCAAGCTGCTGCTGGGTTTGCTGGTAATGCTCAACTTGCTGATTTAAATCAGCGAGATCAAGAGATTGGTTTTGCAGTTGCTGCCAAAACTCAGCGTTAGCAAATTGCGTGTTTAAGCTTGCTGTCAGCTCGTTTAATTGCGCACTTAGCTCACTGTGTTTGTGCTCAAGCTGGCCATGTTGATATGTTAAATCAGCATGTTTGCTGCGTATCTGCTGTTCTGTTTGTTGCTCTGTTTGGAGCGTATTTTGCAACTGCTTTAGCTTTTCTTGCACATTACGCTGTTGTTTTTGCAGCTCAAAACTTTGGGCTTTTTGCTCAATCAATTGCTGGTAACGCGCGTCTAATTGCTCACTCGTTAAGTCATTGAGCTCAGTGCGCGTGCCTTGCATAGTGTTTTTTATTTCTTGCTGTTTATGTTTGGCATCGTTTATAACTTGCACAAGCTGAGCGTGCTCTGAGATTAAAACGGCATGCTGGGTTTGCTGTTCATGAAGTTGTGATTGTACTAATTCATAGCGCTGTTTTGCGTTTGTATAATCGCTTTCAAAGTCGGCTATTAGATTATTAAGCTGAGGGTTTTGAGCTGCAACAAAAGGGTGCTCGGTGGCGCCACAAACAAGGCAAGGCTCGTTGGGAGCTAGTTGACTACGTAAATGCTCTACACTCTCACTTGCGCGCAGCCGCGCTTTATTAAGGGCATCTTCAGAATGTTTTAATGTTTGCTGCGAAGTGAGTAGTTGTTGCTTTAAAGCCACTTCGCTCTGTTCGCTTTCTTTGAGCTTTATAGCGGTATTACTTTGCTGCTGAGCACTGCGTTTGATTTCAATATTAAATTGTTTGTAATGCTCACGCTGTTCTTTTAAATAATCAATATCTTTAATTTTTGCGTCACAGTGTGCTACATCAAATTGGTCTTGCTGCGTATTGAGTTGAGTTAATTTAGAATGCTCATTTTGCAATAGCTGCTGGCTATCTGCTACCTTAGCCCCATGTACTGCGAGTTGCTCAGTACAATTTGCCAGTTCTGCAGCTATTTTTTTCTGTTGTACTGTGCCAGTGTTTATTTGCTGGGTAATACTTATAAACTGTTTAAAATTGTGTTGGTAATATGTCCAGTCACCGGCTAATGGTTTTAGCTGGTGATGCTGAGTTAACCAGCTCTGCAGTTCTTTTTTAAGTTTTTCAGCGTTATCATAACTCGTTTGCCTTTGCTTTAGCTGCTGCTGTGTATCAGTTAATTGGCTATGCTCTTTGGCTATTTGTTGGCTAATACTTGTTTTACTTTGACTAAACATGGCTAATTGGTTATCGAGCTCACGGGCTTTAGCAATAACTGGCTCAGCTGTTTGCTTGTTTTGCTTAGCGCTGTGCAAAGCGTCACTGTGTTTTTGTAGCGTCTGGTTTAGGTTGTTTAGAATGGCTGTGTGATCTGTATTGTTTAAGTCACGGATTTTATTTGCCAAGTCATGATTTTGGCTGGTTATATTAGCAACTCGGTTGCGGTTATCTTTGATCTCTAATGCGCTTTGCGCTTTTTTAGCTTGTGCGCTTTTCTGTGCAATGGCGCTAACAGCGTCACTGGCCTGTTGTTGCTGTTGCACTGCTTGCTGTACGTTTTGCGCTAAGGTGTTCGCCTGTTTAAACCAGTTAACGCCTTGCTCTGCCAGAGTAAGGTCTTTTTTGTTTTGCTCTATTTGCTGATGTAACTCTGCTAGTTGCGTGGTTTTTTCCGCCAGCTCTTCGTCACTGAGCAATGTATAACTGGCAAGACTGGCTTTTAATAATTCTAGTTTATCTTTTTGCTCTTTATGGCGTTCAAAAATACGTTTACCAATGACGCTAAATTTATCAGTCCCTGTTAAGCACTCTAACAGCTGGGCTCGCTCATCGCCGGTGGCTTTTAAAAAGGCGGCAAATTCATGTTGTGCTAGGAGCACTGCGCGAGAGAACTGCTCAAAGCTTAGCCCTATTTTGTGTTCTATTTCTTTTATGGTTGTGCTTTTGTCTGCGATGAGCGTTTCGTCAGGTAAGGTGTACAAGGTATGTTCTGCTGTTTTTAGTTTACCTGTTACTTTTTTGTGGGTTCTCTGAACTGAATAACGTGCGCGGTAAAGCTGTTTATCTTGGCCAACAAACTCAACCTCAGCATAGCCTTCCCATTTACCTTTTCGTAATAAATTCCGAGGATCGTTGAGCTTTATACTGTCACCATTAAAATCGATAAGGTTGCCTTTGTCTCCTCTTAAACGCGCCGTTTTAGTATAAAGCGCTAAACAAATTGCATCTAAAAATGTGCTCTTTCCAGCGCCGGTATCGCCTGTTATAGCAAACAAGCCCGCTTCTTTTAGTGGTGTCTTGGTGAAGTCAATTTCGGCGTCAACAATCGACGCTAAGTTATGGATCCGTACAGCGGTTATTTTCATAATTGTTCTTGCTCCGCCAGTTCACTTATTACGGCATTTAATAACGTTTTTATTTCCTCTGGCACATCTTGCCCTGCCATGTCTTTATCGTTGGCAAAGGCTTGTTCAAGTAAATTAATGGGATTAAGCATTTCAACTTGGTTCAAGTCTTCAAATACGGTGTTATCTGATTGTGTCTGATTGGTTTCTCGAACTCGTTCGATACCGCAAAAACGAATGTTTTTACCATCTAACGCTTGCTCAATTTGCTCTCTGAACGTTGTATCTGTATCACTGGATTTTAATTTTACTCTTAAATAAGGTGCGACGGCACTTTTATCTATATCCACAGCATTAATTTGCTCGCATAATGCGGCTAACGGAACACACTCGCCTTCGGGTAATATTAATACATCAGCAGAACGCGGAATGTAAAGGGGGTTTACAGTGGTTATAATTTGTTGTTTGTCGTCGGTATTAAATTCTACAAGGTTCACTTGATGGGTATAGTTTCGTTCTGAAAATGACATCGGCATAGGGGTGCCGCAATAACGAATGGTGCTTGATTTAGCAACCTTTTGTGCTTTGTGCAAATGACCAAGTGCCACGTAATCAGCCTGCTCGCTAAATACCTTTGCTGTTATGGTTTCTTCACCACCTATCACTAAGTTGCGTTCAGAGTCACTCGAAATATCGCCGCCTTTGGCATGTAAATGCCCCATTACAATCAGAGGCGTGGTTTCTGGTTTATCTATTAAAGCAAGCTCAGTGCTAAGCTTATAAGCCTGTGCAACACCTTGAACGTAACTATTACCATCATTTGTGCCACTTAGCGTGCTAACATCACTAGCGCGCAAAAAGGGCATTGCTACAATATGTGCAGCTATAGTGGGTGTGTTAATTTTAATTACAACATCAGCTGGGTTTTGTATATCAAACCGCCCTACTACGTGTGTATCAAATTGGGCGAGCAACGGCTGTGCTGCTAATATGCGATTTGCAGAATCATGATTTCCTGCGATTACAACAATGTGTAATGCTGGGCATCGTTGCTTGGCATCTTTTACAAATTGATAAAGCTGATTTTCAGCACTCGCAGCAGGGGTTGCAGTGTGGTAAATGTCACCTGCTACAAGAAGTAAATCAATGTGTTCACTGGCGAGCGTGTCAATTAGCCATGTAAAAAACTGCTGATGTTCATTAAATCTAGAGTATTCATAGAATTGTTGGCCAAGGTGCCAATCAGAGGTATGTAAGACTTTCATGTCACGCTCTTAATAGTAAGTTAAGAGCGCCAATATACCCAAGCTAAATGAAGATGCAAGAGGCGTGTTTAATTATTTAAGCGCTTAAACTGTACCATGCAAAGATAATCATAGGCAGTGCTAATAAAGCCATCGCAAGAGGAATTTTAATCGCTTTAGTTTGCTTAGCTTGAAGTGCCTTTATGGCATTTGTTTCATTACAAGCAGCTACTTTATCAATATAAAAATAACCAGAATCAAGGTATTGCTTACAACTTTGTTCGTCTGCTGGGATTGCAATAAGTTCTTGTTGTTTTTTTAGGATATAAAAATCCATACGGCCACCGTGTTTGCTGCTTTGTTTCTGAATGCATTTGAGTAAATTAAAGTGTTATATAATTTACTCAAATCAAAAAAGTGGGCGATTTTAAATACAAAAGAGGGTAAAGATCAACTAAAAAATTAACTATTCACCGATAAAAGTGTAAATACTTAAAATTATCATAAAAAGCAGTGAAACTGTGCATAAAGCACGCCACTTTTTATGGTTTATAGTACTTTTTGGATGGCGATTTAATGCATCATTTTCATCCCTAGCAGCTATGATTTCTACAAATTTAAAGCCTTTTTTTTGGTACTCATTCAATATAGATTCCTGGGCTGGAATGGCAGCAACACATTGATCTTTTTTAATGATATAAAATTTCATGCTTTACTCCTACCTCATTCACTTAGTTATAGCTTAGAGTAATCGTCTGAATTAAAGCTGAACTATCAACAAAATAATGTCAGTGGTCGCGTGCGTACTTAAATGTAAACCCCCTTTACATTTTATTTTTAACCTGAACTCTGGTTAAGAGGCGTACTAATTTATTGATATTAAATCACAAAT
>NZ_PYHV01000007.1:172744-185371 GCF_004766475.1 Pseudoalteromonas sp. KS88 | reverse complement strand
TTATTATCCAGAGTTCAGGTTTATTAGCATTAATAAATTGTTTAACCTATTAATGGGGGGGTTGGTCGCTATAAAATTGAACTTATTAGATTAATTTGACACAGTACGGTTACGAATATTTAACAGGATTAATTATGAAAAAGGCGGTTGTTACTTTAGGCTCACTGCTTGTGCCTCTTGCGTTCTCAGGTACAGTGGCTGCATCATCTGTAGAGCAAACAAAAGGGTCGTTTGTTGATAAGTTTCGTCAATTAGATGAAGCGCTGCCTACCCCTAATGTATATAGAAGTGCAGCGGGTGAGCCGGGCGAAAAATATTGGCAACAAGAAGTAAACTACGAGATTGATGCTAAATTAGATGAAAAACAACGCCGCCTTAGTGCGAGTCAAACAATAGAATATAAAAATAACTCACCGCATACGTTAAAATACCTTTGGTTACAGTTAGATCAAAACATATTCAAAAGTGACTCAATTGCAGAACGAACTGCGACGTTTAAAGGAGCAGCATTACAAGGGCGCCCTGATGCTAAAGCTACCAAATTAAGTTTAGGGCAGTTACGCCGCCAGCAGTTTATGAGTGACAACGAACTCGGCTTCGCAATTGCGAATGTTAAAGATGATAGTGGTGATGAACTTAAGGTAACGGTTGTAGATACCTTAATGCGCATTGATTTAAATGAGCCATTAAAGCCAGGTAAAGACGTTGAGTTTAGCATGGACTTTGCGTTTAACATTGTTGAAGAAGATGCGGTAGGTGCGCGCTCTGGTTATGAGCATTTTGAGGACGATGGCAATGATATATTCTTGCTTGCACAGTGGTTCCCTCGCCTAGCTGCTTACACTGATTACGAAGCATGGACCAATAAAGCCTTTTTAGGTAGCGGTGAATTTACTCTAGAGTTCGGTGATTACGATGTTGAGCTAACGGTGCCAGCTGATCATATTGTATCTGCTACAGGTAAGCTTGATAACGCAAGCTCAGTACTTACACGCATCCAGCGTAACCGTTTAAAAGACGCTGAAAACGCTAAGCGCCCTGTTTTTATCGTGACAGAAGAAGAAGCCTTAGAGAACGAAAAACAAGGCACCGATAAAACTAAAACATGGCACTTCAAAGCTGAAAACGTGCGTGATTTTGCATGGGCGTCATCACGTAAGTTTATGTGGGATGCTAAAGGCTACCAGCAAGGTGGAGATGAGCAGCCATTGGTTATGGCAATGTCATTCTTCCCTAAAGAAGGGGGCGATTTATGGAAAAAGTATTCTACTGAGTCTGTGGTTCATACCATGGAGGTGTATTCACGTTTTTCATTTGACTACCCCTACCCTGTCGCACAATCAGTAAATGGCCCTGTAGGTGGCATGGAATACCCTATGATTACCTTCAATGGTCCTCGTACGGAATTACAAGATGACGGTACTCGTACTTATTCACAAGCTGAGAAGCGCTTTTTGATTGGTGTGGTAATTCATGAAGTGGGTCACATCTACTTTCCTATGATTGTAAATTCAGACGAACGCCAATGGACATGGATGGATGAAGGTTTAAATAGCTTTTTAGATGGTGTGGCAGGCCGAGAGTGGGATCATACTATCCCATGGGGCGTAGAGCCGCGCGATATTGTTGCTTACATGAAATCAGAAAACCAAGTGCCTGTAATGACACAGTCTGACAGTGTATTACGTTTAGGCCCTAATGCTTACACTAAGCCGGCAGCTGCGTTAAATATCTTGCGAGAAGTCGTGTTAGGCCGTGAGTTGTTTGATTTTGCCTTTAAAGAGTATGCGCAGCGCTGGAAGTATAAGCGCCCTACTCCTGCTGACTTTTTCCGTACCATGGAAGAAGCGTCTGGTGTTGATTTAGATTGGTTCTGGCGTGGCTGGTTCTATACCACTGACCATGTCGATATTTCTTTAGATAAAGTTTACAAACTACAGCTTGATACTAAAAATCCTGATATAGACTTTAATCGTTTACGTGATATTGAAGCAGATAAGCCTATGCCGCTTTTCGTTGAACGGAATAAAGCAGAAGGTAAAAAACTATGGGTTGATGAAAACCCAGATGTGACAGATTTCTACGATGGCAATGATCGTTTTACTGTGACCAACAAAGAGCGTAACGCGTATAACAAGTTCTTAAAGGGGCTTAAACCTTGGGAACGTAAAGTGTTTGATCGCGCTATCGAAGAAGATAAAAACTATTATGTTCTTGAGTTTTCAAACGTAGGCGGCCTAGTAATGCCTATTTTGCTAGAACTAACCTATGAAGATGGCAGCAAAGAAATGCAGACTATACCTGCTGAGATCTGGCGCCGTAACCATAAACATGTGCAAAAGCTAATAATTACTGATAAAGACAAAAACCTTGTGTCTGTGTCGGTAGATCCTCGCTGGGAAACGGCGGATGTAAATGTTGAAAATAATCATTATCCACGTCAAATTATCCCTTCGCGTATTGAAGTTTATAAGCGTAAAAAGAGCACTGCTAAAGTACGTCGCGATATCATGCAAGATATCAAAACAGAGCTTAAAAAAGACGATGAAAAAGACGATACTAAGGAGCAAAATTAATGCGCATAATGCTCATTTTTTTAGCTTTGCTGATTGCTGCGCCGGCTATGGCGCATCAACTTAAAGCATCTGTAACAACGGTGTTATTCAATAAAAGAACAAGTAATATTGAGCTTATGCATCGCTTTTATTTACATGATACAGAACATGCTGTGGAACATTTGTTCCCAGGAGGCGCTGATATTATTAGCAATAAAGCAGATCAACAACGCTTCGTAAACTATGTTGAATCGCATGTTGCCCTTCAAACTCTCAATGGTGAGCCTTTAAAGCTTAGCGAAGTGGGAGCGCAAGTGGATGGTAAATTCTTTTGGGTGTATCAAGAAGCGCCAATTCCTAAAGGTATTAAAGGAATTAGAATGAGTCACGGTGCGCTAAGAGATCTTTGGCCTGCTCAAGTTAATATGGTGAATGTTGAAGGGCGAGGTAAAGTGAAAACATTACACTTTACGCAAAGTGATACATGGCTCGAGGCACGTTTTGAGCCTAAAGAGTGGTTGCCCTCAAAGCCATAACTAAAGAGCTATATGCTTAAGTGTTTAAACGCCAGAGTTTAATCAAACGCTTCTATGAATCCCAACTTTCGCGCGCAGTAGTTTTGCGCGCGTTTTTAAATCTCTAAAAAATATGCATGATCGTTTGCATATTCAAGTGCGTAAACTATCTTAAAGTAACGTGAGAGATACCATGAAAAACCAATCATATACAAGGATTAGTATGGATATTGATAACCACTGTATTGAAGGCGTAATTTTTGACCTTGACGGTACCTTAGTATCTTCCGAGTTGGACTTTACGCTTATTAAGGCACAGCTTAATTGCCCTGCGGATCACGACCTGCTGAGTTTTATTGCCGCACTCCCCTCTCCTTATATGCGTGAAGAAGCGATGAACATTGTGCATCAGCATGAGCTTATTGATGCACAACATGCGACCTTACTGCCAGGTGTAGCTCAAACTGTTGACTACCTCAATAAAATAGGTATTCCAATGGCTATAGTGACACGAAACTATGATCAAGCAGCTGCGCTTAAACTCAAGAACAACCCATTACCCATTAAAACTGTACTAACACGCAGCGACGCCCCACCAAAGCCAAACCCTAGCGCTTTAAATGCAATAGCCACGCTGTGGGAGTTAGAGCAACACAAGTTAATTTACGTTGGCGATTATTTGTATGATATACAAGCTGCTAAAAATGCAAAAATGCGCTCTTGCCTTTATGCACCTGATGTAATTCCTGATTATGCAAAGCAGGCGGATTATATTTTGCATCACTTTAGTGAGCTTGCTGAATTAATTGATGATTTAGCAAAAACACCCGCGTTAAATCATAATTAATGCTGTAATCATTATTATGTTAAATTGCCTTGTGTCTTTAGTTTGGTTGGTAATTCATCTATTTGAGGTGAATTTGAATAATTGTGATTTTAGCTACTAGCTCAACACTACCTGAGTTGTTAAAATATAAGTAATACCGATATTAAATCAGAGGCACAAGATGGGCAGAGCATTTGAAGTCCGCAAAAGTTCAATGGCTAAAACAGCCAATGCAAAGACTAAAGTTAATTCTAAATACGGTAAAGAAATTTACGTTGTCGCCAAAAATGGTGAGCCTGATCCTGAGGTTAACCAAGCGCTGAAACGCATTATTGACCGCGCTAAGCGTGATCAAGTTCCAGCCCACGTTATTGACAATGCAATAAAAAAAGCAGCAGGTGGTGCAGGAGAAGATTACTCCACAGCCCGTTATGAGGGATATGGACCTGGTAACTGTATGGTTATCGTTGACTGCTTGACCGACAACCCAAATCGTACCATCAAAGATGTTCGTTTACCTTTCACAAAAACAGAATCAAAAATAGGCACGCCAGGCTGTGTTGCGCATATGTTTGACCATTTAGCTGTACTCGGCTTCAGTGGTGATGACGATGAAGTTGTGTTAGAAGCGCTGATGATGGCTGACGTTGATGTTACTGATGTTGAAGTTGAGAATGGAAAGGTTTCTGTGTTTGCTCCTCATACTGAATACTACAAAGCAAAAACAGCGTTGGAAGAAGCATTTGAAGGTATTATTTTTGAAGTAGACGAAATTACCTTTGTGCCGCAAGTGCACGTAGATATCACTGATGAAGATGATATTGCTAACTTTGATAAGTTTATCAACATGCTTGAAGATTGTGACGATGTACAAAACGTTTATCACAATGCAACGGTTGTGAGTGAAGGGTAGCAGCGAATTTACCTCGCGAAAATGAGGATGTTTGCGGTGCCAAGCCACTCGCCGACAAGTATTGCCGTCGCGTAGTCGTAGGTCGTCATTTATCGCGACACGCGCCTACCTCACAATAGAGGACAAAAGGTGCCGCGTAACAGAGAATAAACCTAGTAAGAGTTATTTCTACTGTGCGAGCTCTGCATTCTCAGTAGTTAATACATTATTAAGGCGCATTATTTTTAATGCGCTTTTTTGTTGATTGCTGAATGTTAGCCATTCATTGTAGTTATGGGTGAGCAAAAAAAAGCCAACCTAGAGGCTGGCTATATGACACAAATAAACTCGAAGGGGGAGTTATCTCTGCATTGCTTTATATTTGATACGAAAAGAATGCAGTAAAGGTTCAGTATATCCACTAGGCTGTTTAGTGCCTTCAATAACAAGGGCTAGAGCAGCTTGATAGGCAATACTATTGCTCAGGCTTTGAGGTGAGTCAGCCATATTAGTATACGCTGAGTCATGTGCATTTTGGCCATCAACCACTTTTGCCATTTTTGCCATTGTGCTTTCAACTTGGGCTTGAGTACATACGCCATGTGCTAGCCAATTGGCCATATGTTGGCTTGAAATCCTAAGTGTAGCGCGGTCTTCCATTAATCCAATGTGGTTAATGTCAGGCACTTTTGAGCAGCCAATACCTTGGTCAATCCAGCGCACAACATACCCTAAAATACCTTGTGCATTGTTATCAAGCTCTGCTTGGATGTCTTCTTTACTTAACGAGCTTGGGTCGTCCATCAAAGGCGGGGTAAGTAAATCATTCAAACTTGCTTCATTGCGCTGCGCAATGCGCTTCTGACAGGCAAATACATCAATATCATGATAGTGCATCGCATGCAGTGTCGCAGCGGTGGGAGAGGGGACCCAGGCGGTATTAGCACCAGACTGTGGGTGGGCAACTTTTTGATCCATCATTAATGCCATTTTATCAGGCATTGGCCACATCCCTTTGCCAATTTGAGCTCGGCCACTTAGCCCTGTTTGTAAACCAATATCAACATTTCTATCTTCATACGCGCTGATCCAAGGTTGTTGCTTGATAGCTGCTTTTGGCATGACTACACCAGCTTGCATTGAAGTGTGTATTTCATCGCCAGTGCGGTCTAAAAACCCGGTATTAATAAACACAACGCGCTTCTTAGCGGCTTCAATACACGCCTTTAAGTTTACTGAGGTACGGCGCTCTTCATCCATAATACCCATTTTAATGGTGTTTTGGGGAAGATTTAATACTTCTTCAACGCGCGAAAATAAAGTATTTGTAAATGCCACTTCTTCAGGGCCATGCATCTTGGGTTTTACAATATTGATGCTTGTTGCAGATGAGTTCTTCACTGCACTTTGGCCATTTAAATCATGAAGTGCGGCAGTTACGGTGATCATCGCATCCATGATACCTTCAAATACATCGTCGCCTTTGCTATCTTGGATTGCAGGGTTTGTCATGAGGTGACCAACATTTCGGACAAACATCATGCTGCGACCTTTTAGTGTCAATTGTTTACCATCAAGCCCAGTGAAGTGGCGATCGCTAGATAATGAGCGCTCTACCGTTTGCCCGCCTTTAGTAAATGACTCAACTAAACTGCCATTCATTAAGCCAAGCCAGTTCTGGTACACCTGAACTTTATCTTGTGCATCAACGGCTGCTACAGAGTCTTCACAATCCATAATGGTGGTTAAAGCGGCTTCTAATACAACATCTTTTAGGCCTGCTTTATCAGCTTTGCCAATTGGGTGCTGATGGTCAATTTGCAGCTCAACATGTAGCCCATTGTTTTTAAGTAAAATAGCACTTGGGTTTTGCGCTTCACCGGCAAAGCCAACCAACTGATCAGGTTGTTTTAAGCATGTTTGTGAACTGTCACGTAAAGTAATGATTAGCTGACCATTGACGATAGAATAATTGGTGCTTTCAATGTGAGAGCCACACTCCAAAGGCAGAGACTTATCTAGAAATTGCCTTGCATAGGCCATGACTTTAAAACCTCGTACAGGGTTATAGGTAGACCCTTTTTCTGCGCCATCATCTTCTGTTAGTACATCCGTGCCGTAAAGTGCATCGTACAGTGAACCCCAGCGAGCGTTTGCTGCATTTAGTGCAAAACGTGCATTACTTACAGGCACAACAAGTTGTGGACCAGCACATTGTGCAATTTCTGGCTCTACATTTTGAGTTTCGATTTTAAAATCTTCTGGTTGAGGAACTAGATACCCAATTTCACTTAAAAATGTGTGGTATTGCTGAGCATCCCATTGCGGATTGCGTTGATGATAATCATCAATTTTTGCTTGCAAAGCATCGCGCTTAGCAAGCAATGCACGGTTAATTGGGGTTAATTCGTCAATTATATTTGCAAAGCCTTGCCAAAACTGTTGCTCGCTGACGTCAGTACCAGGTAACAATTGATTATTAATAAAGTCGGCTAATTGAGTATTTACAGTTAAGCCAAATTGACTGTGAGAGTGGGTTGTCATAGTTGCTATCCTTTAAACGGTCGAACTGCATAAATTTATTATGTGCTAACCATAACGTAAAAATAGCGATATAGGTGCCCTTAAGCCATTCACAAAAAATATACTCAGCATAATAACTATAAATTTACTAAATTATAAAAATCCGCCTAATGTTTAGTTAACCGCTAAGGAGCAAACACTCCTAGCCACTCTCACAACAAAATAAATATTAGCTTAACCCGTTCAAAGGATTTTTATTATGAGTACATATCAACAGCACACAGACACCCTAGCAACACTTTGCGAAACACAGGGCAAAACATGGCAGGCAATTAACCCTGAGTATGCAAGTCGCATGCGCTTACAAAATCGCTTTCGTACCGGGCTTGATATTGCTCAATTTACTGCTGACATAATGCGTGAAGACATGGCTGCTTATGATGCAGACACAAGTCAATACACTCAATCACTTGGTTGTTGGCATGGCTTTACTGCACAGCAAATGATGATGGCTATTAAGCGCCACCAAAAAACGACTAAGCGCAGTTATGTATACTTAAGTGGTTGGATGGTTGCGGCGCTTCGCTCTGAGTTTGGCCCATTACCAGACCAAAGTATGCACGAGAAAACCTCAGTCCCTGCGTTGATTGAAGAAATTTATACCTTTTTGAAACAAGCCGATGCCCGTGAGCTTGACCATTTATTTAAAGATCTTGATGCTGCAAAAGCAAATGGTGGTGATGTGCAGGCAGTACTTGACAAAATTAACAATTTTGAAAGCCATGTAGTGCCTATCATTGCAGATATTGATGCCGGTTTTGGTAATGAAGAAGCAACATATTTACTGGCTAAAAAGATGATTGAGGCAGGTGCGTGTGCCATTCAAATCGAAAACCAAGTATCTGATGCAAAACAATGTGGTCACCAAGCAGGTAAAGTAACAGTACCGCATGAAGACTTTTTAGCAAAAATTAACGCTGTTCGTTATGCCTTTTTAGAATTGGGTATTGATAACGGTGTTATTGTTGCTCGTACCGACTCACTTGGCGCAAGTTTAACGCAAAAAGTACCTGTATCACAAACGCCTGGGGATTTAGCGAGCCAATACAACGCATTTTTAGAAACGACGCCAATTAATACAGTTGAAGACTTAAATGAAGGCGATACCGCGATGAAGCTAAACGGTCAACTTTGTAAACCAACCCGTCTGGAAAACGGTTTGTACCAATTCCGTGAAGGCACTGAAAAAGACCGCGTAGTATTAGACTGTGTTACAAGCCTACAATCAGGGGCAGATCTGTTGTGGATTGAAACTGAAAAACCACATGTTAAGCAAATTGCAGAGCTAGTAAACCGAGTTAAAGAGCAAGTACCTGATGCAAAACTTGTTTATAACAACTCTCCTTCGTTCAACTGGACACTGAAATTCCGTGAGCAAGTGTATCAAGAATGGCAAGATGCAGGACGAGATTTATCAGCTTACCCAAGCATTGACGACAACAAAGCGCTTATGGCTCCAGAGATGGACGGCACAGAGCTTGCTCAGGCCGCGGATGTATTAGTACAAAACTTCCAGCGTGACGGTGCAAGAGAAGCGGGCATTTTCCATCACCTAATCACATTACCTACATACCATACAGCGGCGCTTAGCACTGATATATTATCAGAAGGATATTTCGGCGACCTAGGCATGCTGGCTTATGTACGTGATGTTCAACGTCAAGAAATTCGTCGTGAGCAAGCGTCTGTTAAGCACCAAGACTTAGCAGGTTCAAATATTGGCGATACACACAAAGAGTATTTCTCAGGTGACAATGCACTGAAAGCCGGTGGCGAAGCAAACACAATGAACCAGTTCTAAAAGTCTATATTTCCTAGTCAACAATGTTACAAGGGCCGCAAGGCCCTTTTTACGTTGATAGCGAAACCAAAAATAAAAAGTAAAAAGGCTAATTATGCAAAGCTTAGCTTCACTCAGATCACGATTTAACTAGCTGGCAGTGCGACGGTTACGATTTGGATCAGAGTTTAACTAGCTGCTAATTTGCGCCTAAACTTTTGGATCAGAATTTAATCAGCTGCGTTTTTGCTCACTATTTTTTAATCAAACGGGTGGTTGAATGGCTTTTTTGGCAGGTTATAAGGACTATTTTGAGAGGAAATAGCTGTAATTGCCCTTTAAACTAAAAATATAAACCGATTTTTTACCAACTCTAAGCGAGGATAAACCACTTTTTTACCAACTCAAACGCCGTAAACAGTGACTCAAACCGATTTTTTACTAACTTAACGACCTAAAAATGTCATAAACCGAAATTTTACTAACTCAATTAACTTACAAAGTCCGATATTTTTTTGAGTATTTGAGGAGTTACTTACATCACTGTTGTAAAGGGGGTTTACAATAAGTGAGCCGTGGCTCATAGCAAAAGATAAAATACCTATAGTGGCTAGGTTTACCTAAACCTAGCCACTAGAAACTTTTATTGACTATGTTTATCAAACCACCATTGGATGTAAGCGACTTTAGTCATTAAATTAGAAGGGCGTTTAGTTATGCCATGTGATGCCTCAGGAATACGAACCATCGCCGTGTCCACACCTTGTAGTTTTAAAGCTTGGTAGTATTGCTCGGTTTCAGATATTGGCGTACGGTAATCAGCTTCACCTGTTAATAGCATGGTTGGTGTTTTAACATTACCCACATAGCTGATAGGTGAGCGCTTCATATAATGCTCAATATGATCCCATGGTTTACCAGGAAACCAATAATCAGCAAAAAACGGATAGTAATCAGCAGTTAGTACAAAACTGATCCAATTGATAACAGGTTTTGCCACAACAGCTGCTGCAAAGCGGTCAGTATGACCTACAACCCATGCTGTTAATGTACCACCGCCAGAGCCGCCAGTGACAAATAATTGAGACTCATCAATAAATCCTTTTGCAATTAATGCATCTACGCCTGTCATTAAGTCATCAAAATCATTGCTTGGGTAGTTGTGATGAATTGTTTGTGCAAACTGCTTACCATATGAGTCACTGCCACGGGGGTTCATATAAAGCACCACGCTGCCCTTAGCAGCAAACAATTGTACTTCTGGACTAAAATGAGGGCCGTAATTGGCCACAGGTCCACCATGGATCTCAAGAATAAGCGGGTACTTTTTGGATTTATCAAAACCTGGAGGGTAAGCAACCCAACCTTGAACAGCTAAACCATCATGACTTGATTTAACCCAAATCTCTTCAACCTTAGCGAGATTTTTGTTTGCTAGCGCATCCTCGTTTAGCTTGGTTAAGTGCTGTGTTTTTCCGCGCTTTAATAAGGCTACATCGGCAGGGCGCTGCGTATTTGCAAGCGTAAATGCCACTTCTCCATCTTCGTTTACATCAAAATCACCACCAGAGTATGGACGACCAAATGCAATGCTTCCTAAATCTTTAGTTAAAATTTTACGTTTACCGCTGCGTGCTTGATATGCGAGCAGGGTTTGGCCTTCGCTGTCGTAAGTAAAATAAACACCTTTGGAGTTTGTTGACCATTTTATCTTTTCAACACTACGGTCTAAATCAGTTGTTAAGTTACGTGTTTCACCTGTCTTTAAGTCGCGAATATATAAACGGGTATTTTCATAATTTGTTTTTTTATCATCATAACCGGTATAGGCTAAATAACGACCATTAGGCGATAACTGCGGTTGGCTATCTGGCCCAACTCTGTCTGTTAACTGGGTTATCTCAGAAGAGCGAAGATCAAGTTTATACAGCTCAGAATTTGTTGGTTTTAATAAGTAATCAGTATGACGATTAGCTGAAAAATAAAGGCTTGTACCATCAATACTGAAACTCAATGCGCCGCCGTGGTCAAAGTTCCCTGTAGTTAACTGGTTAGCATTCCCTCCAGTGGCGCTAATTTCAAACAGATGGCGGAAACCTTTTTGAGTGTAACCGCCGCCATCAGCTCGGTAATACACGTCATCAATATATTTTGCAGGCTCGGCCCAATTCGCTCCCTTTGGTTTACCGGGCAAAGACACGGGGCTTGCACTGGTAGTAGGTACAAACTGACTAAATACTAGCTTTTGACCATTTGGCGACCACGTTAAATTTCCTGGGCTCTGAGTTAAATTACTTATTTTTGCAACCGCACCGGTATCTAACCATTTTATATAAATTTGGCTACTGCCATCACGCGTTGAAATAAATGCTAAGCGCGATTCATCTGGCGATAACACAGGTGAATAATCCATATGCACACCAGAAGTAAGCGGTCGGAGTTGTTTTGAACTGCTATTAACTGACCAAATATTACTTACTTTACGATCGCTTTTAATATCCATTCTATTACGGACAAAATAAACCACATCGCCATCAGCGGTCATTTCTATTTGGTTGGCATATTCAAGATCAAATACACTTTCTAATTGTAAGGTATTATCAGATTGAGCCGCGACGCTACAAAAGCTCAACGTAGCCAGCAGCGCAAGAGGTGAAAGTAATTTCATTCTTATTCCTTGTTATTAAACAGACTCTAAAGTTATAAAGTAACAATAGTGAAAAATATACCTTATTGCGATAAGAAGTGGACAAACGGCTGTGGAACGCATAATTTAATAATGCATATTTAAAAAAAGGAGTCTTTTTATGATTGGTTACACTATGGTGGGCACTAATGATTTAGAAAAAGCGGTGGCTTTTTACGATCAACTTTTAGCTCAGTTGGGCGCGCAGCGTTTTTTAGAAAATGACCGATTTGTGGCTTGGAGTAATGGCTCGGAGCAGCCAGGATTTTCAGTAACGGTACCGCATAATAACGAAGCTGCTACGCCAGGCAATGGCACTATGATTGCCATAGCTGCTTCAAGCCCAGCCCAAGTAGATGCCTTTTATGCTAAAGCTATAGAGCTTGGAGCGTCGGATGAAGGCGCGCCTGGACCACGTGAGATGCCAGGGTTTTATGCTGGTTACTTTCGTGATCTTGATGGCAATAAACTCAATGTATTTTGTTTCACACAAACTACTTAAATTATAAAGTCGCGTGATAAAATAGCAGTCAGCTTATCTTATGACGATGCACGAATCAGTCAGCATTGAATTCCCACAGGTTTAAAGCATCGATTTATATTACCCCTCCCTCAGAGTTGATGAAAATGTTTTGGCTTATTAAAGGATGAACTGGGAATCACAGCCTATTTCATTCATATAGTGTATTTAAATTAAACCGTGAATAGGTGAACAAAGAGCAAAATCTAAATAATCTGAACTCTGGATAATAAATCTATCTTCAGCGGCTACTTTCAACGCTAACTGCGT